>JAZGAR010000158.1:0-11050 GCA_036475875.1 Thermoplasmata archaeon | reverse complement strand
TCCTTCCTTATCCCCAAGGTCTTTATCGCATCCAAGAATATCTGCTGAGCCGTTCTTGTTGATATATGAGAGCCTTTCTTTTGGCCAGGGAAAAGCCATTCATTGGGATTGGTTGCTTTGATATATACTCTCAGTGTCTTCTGAGCGACATCAGAGAACAAGGTATATCTGTCTTTTCTGCCTTTTGCACCCTTGATGTGTATCATACTTCTTCCGAAATCCAGGTCTTCTGTCTTTAATTTCACTACTTCGCTAACCCGTAAGCCGGAAGAGTAGGCCAATATAATAATGGACCTGTGTTTTAAATTATCTACCACCGATATCAATCTTGCGATCTCATCTTCATTCAGCACTGTTGGCAGTTTTTTGTCCTTTGTAGGCCTTTTTATCTCATAGATGAAGCCTTGTTTTCGAACTTCACCGTAATAGAACTTCAAGGCACTAATGGCAACGTTCAAACTTGAGGTAGATACCCCTTTCTGTTCAGCAAGAAAGACCAGATAATTCTTTATATCTTGATTTGTAACTTCATTGACCATCATTTTTGTGAATTTCAAGAACTCTTCATTATAATGAATGTATGACTTCACCGTTTTGCGGCTGTATTTCCTGGCGACTAATTCTTTCCGCAAATCTTCGAAATGCCCCTCTCCCACCCGAAGAGTAGGGTCAACATCAATTCTTTCTCCATTAAAAACAGATAAAATCCTCCTTAAAGTATCATTATTTGATGGAAAGCTCCAACACTTCTCCTCAGGATGCCATCTGTATCCTGTGATAGTTTTTATTTTCGCAATATAAGATGGGTTGTATGGAAAAGTAACCCCCATCCTCCCATTTGCCATTTCGCTAATTTTTATCTCTACGGTCATGTTTCATTCGCCTCAGTTCATATCATTGCTAAGAAACAATATCCTGTCTATTTATACTTCTCAGATAGAGGTCGGTGAATGTACCCTTTCATTCATTGATTTCAGATAAGTATACCCGACATAAATGTGGAATATCCTTCCGTTTTTGGTATTATATCTCAGGGCAATTAATCCTTAGTGTATAACCCTATCCCCTCTGTTTTCCATCAAACCGAAAAAGCCGATTAGAAAGGGATTATAACTCTAAAGGGCGAAGTGCTTTAGATACTTTAGGCATCTAAGAATTCCACATTTTCCTCCTCACTTCCAAAACAAAGGTTTTATATGTGGTATGCCCTTTCCTTCACCATCATGGCTGAAGGATACGATTACAAGGCTTTGCTCAAGAGAGCGAGAGATAAACTTCCCAAAGCCATCTCAGAGCACTCTAGATTCCAAGTGCCTGAGCTGGAAGTCTTTATTGAAGGAAAGACAACAGTGGTCAGAAATTTTACAGAGATAGCAAATGCAGTTAATCGAGACTCTGCTGATATCCTTGCCTACCTGCTAAAGGAACTGGGAACGGCCGGTACGAGCGAAGGTAAAAGGGTTATATTCAAGGGTAGGCTTCCGTCAGACCAGATCAAGGATAGACTCGCCAGTTATGTTTCCACCTACGTGCTCTGTTCTGAATGTATGAGGCCCGACACAAAGCTCATAAAGGATGGTAGAACACTGATTTTAGAATGCGATGCATGCGGTGCTCACAGACCAGTTAAGGTCAGAAAGGCTGGCAGAGGACCTGAGGCCAAAGCAGCAGTAGAGGTGGGCAAGACATACGATCTCATGATCCAGGATGTGGGCCGAAAGGGCGATGGCATGGCTAAGAAAGGTGATTTTATCATTTACGTACCGGGTACGGCGAAAGGCTCCCAGGTCAAGGTCCTAATAGAGAATATCTCAGGCACCATAGCCTTTGGAAGGGTTGTCAATTAGTGATTTTTAAGTTACTGGTTTAACCGATTTTCCAAGACGAAAGCGAGGGATAGTATGAAGATCGTTCCTCTTGCGAGCGATAGTATGGGAACCAGAAGTATGGCGACTTTCGTTGAAACTAAAGATTGCAATATGCTGATAGACCCAGGCGTGGCTTTGGGGCCGAGCAGGTACGGTTTACCCCCCCATCCAATAGAGATAGAAAGGATGGATGTTCATTGGAGGAACATCAAAAGGTATGCTAAAAAGGCTGATGTGTTGGTTGTAACTCATTATCATTATGACCATCACGACCCTGATGAACCTCGAGTCTACAAAAACAAGACCTTATTAACCAAGCATCCAAAGAAGAACATCAACAAAAGCCAGAAGAAAAGGGCGGCTTTCTTTTTGAAGCAGTTGGGAGACCTGCCAAAGAGAATCGAGTTTTCGGACGGGAACGAGTTTTCTTTCGGAAAAACGGCTATCCGATTCTCCAAGGCCGTGCCTCATGGTACAAATACAAAGCTAGGATATGTCACACAGGTGAGTATAGTTGATGGTCGTGAAAAATTCGTGCATACCTCAGATGTGCAGGGGCCCAGCCTCGATGAGCAGGTTCAGTTCCTATTGGATGAAAAGCCGAAGGTAATATTCTGCGACGGGCCGATGACCTACATGCTGGGCTATAGGTATTCATACAAGAGTTTGGAGATAAGTGTGGACAACATAATCCGGGTTATCGAGGAGACCAAGATCAAGAAATTTGCGCTCGACCATCATTTTCTAAGGGATTTGAAGTGGAATGAGAGAATTGACAAGGCATTTAAGGCTGCGAAGAAAAAGAAAGTGAAACTCATGACACTTGCAGAGTTCGCCGGAGAGAAGAATGATATATTAGAGGCGCGGAGAAAGGAGTTGTACGGAGACAAAACCAAGGAGAAAACCAAGACCAAGAGGAAAGGTAAACCCAAGAGGAGAAGCAGCGCTAAAAGGGAGGGTAAGACTAGTAGGAGGGGTAAGTCTAAGGGGAAGGTAAGGACCAAGGAATAAAAAGAAGAAGCCCATTCTATAGAAAACCTTATATATTATGAAACGAAAGTGCTTCGAAACAACTTTGTTGCAAAATATCTTGAAATTGAAGTAAAATCCCCAAAGAAAAGTAAAGAACTCCTCGAAAAAGCCCCACATCATCTTTGCGATGAAGCAAAGCTGCTTTTAGGAATAGCAGAAGAAGAGAAAGAAATGAAATAAAAAATAGCAATATCAAAATCTGACCATTTAAAAAAGCTCCTTGCCTTTATATTTGCTATTTCCACCCGATAACACGTTTAAAGGTTGAAAGCAGTCCACTATCGTTTAGCCATAATCCTTTTAACTTACATAACCTCATCACCCCCCGATGTTGTTAATTGTTCCTATTATAGCTTTTATTATAGCGGGTTTATTGTTCGGTTCCCAATTCGTTCCCCAGAAATTCTGCAAAGGATTCGATACCAAAGCATACAATCTCTCCATGATCATTGGCATAGCCCTGATTTCCATGATAATCGCCTTTCTATCCTTAGTATTACCGATACCGGGTAATGACTCTCGAATTGAACTGGATTTCTCCAACATCGCATTATGCCTCATTGCCGGAATAATATGGTGCTTGGGCAATTTCTTTATTCTGGCTGCGATATCGAAAATAGGCATATCAAGGACATTCCCAGTTGTGAACTTGCTGGTTGTTGTGGCCTTTTTCAGCGGAATCTTATTTCTTGAAGAGTTGCACAGCATTGATTATGCCATACTCATGATACTGTTTTTTGGTATAGCATGTGTTCTGATCGGTTCGTTTTTTACTGCTAAGTCAACATCAAAAGAGGAAAAGAAAAAAAAGGACATGAAAGGAGGTGTCATCACTGCGGCTCTTTCAGCGATTTTTTTTGGGGTCTACAATGTACCGGTTTTGGCATCCTTGCGATCGGAGACATGGTCACCTTATTTGGCAGTGTTCTTTCTGAGTATGGGAGCCTTGCTCGGGGCGGTTATTTTTGGGCTCTTATGGCTTAGGAAAAAGTTTTTCGTTTTGTGGCGGGGCGCAGGAAAGAAATGGCACCTTCTTGCCATCTCAGGAGGAATGATATGGGGAATAGGGCAGGTATTTGCCACCATTGCCATGAGCGAAATCGGCATAGCGATCGGCGCGCCTTTACTTCAGGGGCTAGTTATCGTGGTGGGAGTGATCTGGGGTCTGGCTGTCTTTAAGGAATTGAAAGATATATCCGTGAAGCAACGAAAAAGGGCTGGATTTATCCTTTTAGTTGGTTGTACTTTCGCACTGATAGGCTCGGTTGTTTTTGGATATGCGGCCGGATTTTTATATTGAATCATATAGTCAGAAATATCGGTGCTTACAGCCCCCCCGATTAGATAGAAAGATATACATATTATATCACCGTTAATGGTCACGATAGGGGAGAGGTACGATGCGATCTAATAAGAATCGAGCAATCAGCAGAATGATGATTTTTGCAATTGCAATAACATTGATTCAATTGACTTTATTTGCGTCTTTCGTGAACGCAGACGATCCATAAAAATTATCGATTGGGATGAATATACGAAGGAGGTTTCTGCAGGACAAACCGCTACCTATAATTGGACCCTGGAAAACGAAGACACAGCCAAAACATATGAAGTTTCTTTGAATATCATCTCAAACTCAGATAGCGATTGGAATATCCAGGTGGATCCTGATACCCCAATCACAATAACACCTACGAATACCAGCACTGTAAGTTTGATGGTGACTGCACCTTCGAATGTGAGAAAAGGCTCTACAATTGTGAGTTTAAAGTTTATAATTAGGCATAATGGAGATGTTGTTCAGTGGGGCGAGTGGAACACAACCACTTCAATACCTTATATTCCTAAACCCGAAGAAAAGAAGGTTATAGGATGGTTTGAGAATCCTCTCCCAAGCCCATTGGACAACGAATGGGGTATCTTTCTCCTTACCGTGTTATTCTGGCTTGGTTTCTCATTTCTTCTTATCTTAGTTCTCGATCCATGCGTGAAAGCCGCAACGAAGAGGACCAAGACCGAGGTTGATGATATCATTTTACGGATCATAAAAACCCCCTTGCTTGTTTTGGTATTTTTCTATGGGGTCGTCTCTTCTCTAATCATACTCGAAGATCACATTCCGAAGGTGGTTATTGATACATTAAACAGCCTTTATGGGGTGGTTGCGGTCCTGATGATTTTCTACGTCGTCTACAAACTTTTCAAGGATATCCTGATCTATTACGGTCAATCGATCGCCGAGAAGACTTCTTCCAACATTGACAATGTAGTCATACCCATCGTTGAGAAGATCGGGGTGGTGATTATCGGTTTAATGGCCCTGGGATACCTTCTTGGGTATCTGAACATCGATTTGACGATGTTCGTCGCAGGGGGAGTGGTTATTAGCATGGTTATAGCGTTTGCAGCACAGGAAACCCTTTCAAATTTCTTCAGCGGAATATTCATTCTCACCGATCGTCCTTTCAAGGAGGGGGATACGATAATCCTTCCTGATGGCGATTGGTACGAGGTACGGAGCATTGGCCTGAGAAGTACCCGGTTGTTCCGGTTCAAAGACGCAAGCCTGATCACGATCCCTAATAACAAACTCGCCAACGAGAAGATAACCAATTACTCCAATCCTTATGACAAAGTGAGAATAAGGAAGACCATAGGCGTGGCATATGGTACCGATGCGGAAAAAACCAAAAAAATCATTCATGAGGTTCTGGCAGCAAATCCACATGTTATTACAGATGATGAAAAACTAAAACCGATTGTTAGGTTCAATGAGTTGAGTGAATCCAGCATCGATTTCTTTATACAAGTTCACGTGGACGATAGAAAAAATAAAATGAGCGTAGTCGATTACCTCAACACAGAAATCTACAAAAGGTTCAACGAGGAGGGAATCGAAATTCCATTCCCACAGAGGGTGGTTCACGTGATAAAGGAATAGGGTGAGAAAAATGTCTGAAATAGATTTTAGGGACCTTGTGGTCGAGGATGTGCATGAGATAATGATAGGCAAACCCGCGGTTGTAAAGGAGGATGACCAACTTAAAGACGCCGTGGAAGCCATGACAAAAAATTTGATTTCCCGGAAGGTCTACGTGGTGGACGGGGAAGGAAAACTCAAGGGAGTGATTACAATCGAAACACTCCTTAAACAGGTGGGATATAGAGTAGGTGTGAGAGAGACAGGCGTGATATCGTTTTTCAAGTTCTTAAGCGGGATATTCAAGGAAAACGTGACAGAATTCATGGAAAAACCTGTGACGGTGACCAACAGAGATAAAGTGCTTGATGCCCTAAGGTTGATGGTTGAGCATCACCTAAACGACCTGCCTGTCATCGATGATAAGGACAGGATCGTTGGCGAACTGAACAGTCTTGAGATTTTGATCCAAACTGAGAAAATATTCGAAAAATAAGGGTTTTTTCTCCCAAATCCCTTCTTTTTCTTTCCTGCCCATCTAAAAAATGATGGCTGTTTATTTTCGAAATTTCAAAAGGTCAAAGATAAACTATGACTTGAGTGTTCTCAGTATATGGGCTCTTCCTCGTATTCCCCAAATACCCCCCTAAAAACATCGGTTATCTCCCCTAGTGTGCAATATGCTCTTACACAATCGATGATGTAGGGCATCAGGTTCTCTTGGCCCTCGGCCTTACTCCTGAGCGTGGAAAGCAGTTCATTTGCCGTCTTGTTGTCCCTATTTGCCCTTAACTCCTTCAGCCTCAATAGCTGCCTTTTCTCGCCTTCAGGGTCCATCTTGAGCAGTTTTATTCTCAAGGGCTCGTCAAGCACATAGTCGTTGACCCCCACTATCGTCCTTTTTTTCGTCTCTATCTCCTTCTGGTATTGATAAGAGGCATTTGCTATCTCTCTTTGAAAGAATCCTTTTTCGATGGCCGAAATAACTCCACCCAAAGCATCGATCTTATCAAAATACTTGTAGCATTCCTCCTCCATTTGATCAGTAAAGGCCTCGATAAAATAACTCCCTCCTAATGGATCGATGGTGTTCGCAGCACCGCTCTCATGCGCCAAAATCTGCTGGGTTCTGAGGGCTATTCTCGCTGCCTTCGCCGATGGCAACGCCAAGGCTTCATCCATGGAATTCGTATGCAAGGATTGTGTTCCTCCCAAAACAGCGGCTAAGGCCTGTATCGTAACTCGAACGATGTTGTTCTCAACCTGTTGAGCTGTGAGTGCGCATCCCGCAGTTTGAGTGTGAAAGCGGAGCCACCACGAGCGCGGGTTTTTGGCTTTGAAGCGCTCTTTCATCTCCCTTGCCCAGATTCTTCTCGCGGCGCGATACTTCGCCACCTCCTCGAACAGATCGTTATGGGCATTAAAAAAGAAGCTCATCCTTGGAGCGAAGTCGTCCACTTTCAAACCACGTTCAATGGCCGCCTCGACGTATGCTAAACCATCAGCCAGAGTGAACGCCAATTCCTGCACCGCAGTGGAGCCAGCCTCACGAATATGGTAGCCTGAGATGCTTATGGTATTCCATTTTGGAACATGCTTGCACCCGTATTCGAATGTATCCACGATCAATCTCATACTGGGCCCAGGCGGAAATATATATGATTTTTGGGCTATGTACTCCTTCAGGATATCGTTCTGTATCGTGCCACCTATCTGATCCTTTGACGCTCCCTGATTCTCCGCTGTCACGATGTACATGGCCCACAGAATAGCTGCTGGACCGTTGATGGTCATGGATGTTGTTATTTTATCCAGTGGTATGCCATCGAAAAGTATTTCCATGTCCCGAAGCGAGGAAATAGCCACACCGCATTTCCCGAACTCCCCTTTGGCAATGGGCTGATCCGAATCGAACCCGTAAAGGGTAGGAAAGTCGAAGGCCACACTCAAACCCGTCTCACCATGTTCGAGCAGGTATTTGTAGCGCTTGTTCGATTCCTCCGCAGTTCCAAAACCAGAGAACATCCTCATGGTCCAAAGCCTTCCGCGATACATCGTGGGTTGGACACCCCTCGTGAACGGGTACTGGCCAGGGAAGTTCAGGTCCTTCAGGTAATTGAAATTCTCGATATCCTCTGGTGTGTACAAACGTTTGATCGGTGTACCGGAGGTCGTGATAAAGTTCCCTTTCCATTCCGGGTGTCCCTCCAAATGTTCTTTAAGCGTGTGCTCCTCCCAATTCTCGCGTTTTTTTATTATTGGGTTGGATTCTTCCTTTTCCACCATGAGCTTACCCCATACCAAGAATCATTTTTTATCTTCAAATCCGATTATAGCGAGTATCTCATTTGCTGCGGTGTATGGGTCGATTTCCTTGTTGGCTATTCTTTGGCTAAAATCGTCTATTACGAATCTATCCACCCCATCGATAACCACTTTTTCAATCTTTTCCCCGATTATTTGGAATAACTCTTCTCTGCTCCTCTCCACACCCTTTTCCTTCAAGTGCCCGGAATCTTTTAGCCACTTGAAATGCCTCTCTGCAGCATCGAGTAGTTCGGTGATGCCCTCACTATCTCTTGCAATGGTTTTGATCACTGGTGGTTGCCACGAGGTTCTTTTCTGACCCAGCTCGAGCATGGCCTCAAGCTCCATTACCTTCTTATCGGCCTCTTCCCTATCGGCCTTGTTCACAACGAAAATGTCACCGATCTCCATGATACCTGCTTTTAGGGTCTGTATGTCATCACCAAGGCCAGGCATTGTGACTATGATGGTGGTATGCGCGATTTTTACAATATCCACCTCCGCCTGTCCCGCCCCTACGGTCTCGATAAAGATCGTGTCCTTGCCGTAGGCATCCAGAAGTTTGACAACATCCGCGGTGGCTCTCGCAACTCCACCGAGGGCTCCTCTTGTGCCCATGCTCCTTATAAAGACATCTTTGTCGGTACTCAATTCCGACATCCTTATTCTGTCCCCTAGAAGCGCACCGCCTGTGAAGGGGCTTGTGGGGTCCACAGCCACTATACCCACGGTTTTATTTTGTCTTCTCAGCTCTTTTGCCAGCTTGTCCACCATGGTGCTTTTGCCTCCACCAGGGGGGCCGGTTACACCTATTATATGGGCATTCCCGGTGTGTGCATGTAAAATACAAAGGGCTTCCTTTGCATCTTTGGCATCGTTCTCTACCAGGGTAATCAGCCTTGCAAGCGCTTTTCTATCCTTTTCTAAAACCCTATCTGCAAGTTTCATCTTGGCACCTGGACAATCAATATCATTTTTTTACGTTCTGTTTTATGAACTCCACGATATCCTCTGTTGAGCAGCCCGGGCCGAAAATGCCCCTTATACCTGCCGATTTGAGCATTTCCACGTCGTCGTCTGGTATTATGCCGCCGCATGTAACCAGAATATCCTTTACACCGTTCTCCTTTAAAAGCTCCATAACCCTGGGAAAAAGGTAGGTGTGGGCCCCAGACAAACAGCTTAACCCTATGACATCCACATCCTCCTGGATTGCCGTCTCCACGATCTGCTCTGGACTCTGCTTCAGTCCTAGGTATATCACTTCCATACCTGCATCCCTAAGAGCCCTGGCCACCACCTTGACACCTCTATCATGCCCATCCAAACCTGGCTTGGCAACCAAAACTCTTATCTTTTTTTCAGTCATGTTATTCCTCGGTAAATGTTATTATTTATCGAAGTATTAAATATATCCGACAACCCAAATAAGTAGTGGATATGTAAATGTTTCGACAGGATATGACGTTCAGAGGATATAAGAATTCGTGGGCGGAAAGGTTATAAAAGAAAACGACACTTTCCAAATGGAGGGATATTAATGGCAGAAATAAAATTACATGAATACAAAAAGAAGGATATTGAAAATGCAATGGTCATAATAAGCTTTCCCACTGTAGGACTGATTAGCACCATCGTGGCCAACTTCCTTGTCTCCAACCTGAAGCTTGAGCGCATTGCAGCCTTCATTTCAGATGATTTCTATCCTGCGGCTGTGATACAGGACGGCGTGCCGACACCACCGGTGAGAATATTTGCTGGAGACAATGTCTGCGGTCCTGCGGATTCCTGCGATCAGTTGGTGGTTGTGGCTTCAGAGTTGCCGATAAAGACGGCATCATACACAGCCCTGGCTGACAAGATAATTAATTGGTGTCGCGAGCGCAAGTGCAAAGTTGTGGTCACAATCGAGGGTGTGAACAGTCAGAACCCGATAGATGATGAGGTAAAGGTATTCCATGTGGGAAGTAATGAAGAGGCATTAAAACAATTAAAGGGATTGCCAACAGAACCTTTGGAATCAGGGATGGTGAGCGGTCTTTCTGGACTACTTCTATATAAGGGAAACCTGGAGGATTTCAGTGTCGCTTGTCTACTTTCCGAGGCACATCTCGAATTCCCTGATAGCCGAAGCGCAGCTGCAGTTTTGAATGTCATCGATAAGATGATACCCCAGATAAAGATGGATCCTGAACCGCTTCTAAAGCAGGCCGAGGTCATAGAAGAGCAAATCAAAAAGGCCATGTCACAGATAAAACCCATGACACCTGAAGAATTGCCCGAAACGCCACCAGGTATGTACGGCTGAGGGGCACAGGGACGGGGGTTTAAAAATGGATGCCGATATTAAAGAACTGGATGAAAACTCATTTGATGAAATCTTAAAAAGCACGGAAAAACTCATCATTGTGGAGTTCTACACCACAATCTGCCCGAACTGCAGGGTTATTGCTCCTGTATACGCAGATTTGGCAAAGGAACTCCAAAGTGAAGCAATATTTTCAAAAGTAAATTCACAACAGAATGTTAAGATATCATCCCGGTACGGCATCATGGGAGTTCCCACCTTCAAGTTCTTCTGTAAAGGCAGGCCAATTGGAGAGCTGGTAGGGGCAATTCATGCAACCATTCTCAGGAACACTATTAAGGATCTGATAAAACATCGACATGAATGTGCATCGAAGTCCACGACACTGGTTTTTGAGATAGATGGTTACGGTTGAGGACTTTTGATTCACTATTTCGCAATATTGATTTCCAATCGACAATATGTCCGGCCCTGCTCGGGACAGCTCATCTTCTTGACGGTGCACTCAGCGTCCAATTTCCTTGTAATTATGGTTTGCGTGGACGCCTTGACAAAACCACATAATGATTTTGCAATTAAAGGGCTGTCCCTACAGTTCATATAGTTCTCCATGGA
>JAZGAR010000157.1:0-3909 GCA_036475875.1 Thermoplasmata archaeon | reverse complement strand
GCGGGATATGTCACGAGTATTAGCGAGAAAGGCCATCACTCCTTCGAGTCTACACATATCCGAAAAGATGGAACTATTTTTCCAGTTAATGTAGACGTAACGGCTGTAAAGGACGAAGAGGGTAAAGTACTGTACCATGCAGTCAACATCCAAGACATCACCGAGCGCAAACATGCAGAGGAAGCGCTTAAAGAGAAAGTGAATGAACTTGAGAGATTCACAAAGCTTGCTGTCGGACGGGAACTCAAGATGGTTGAGCTGAAAAAAAAGATAGAAGCTCTGGACTATGGGGGGGTTTCATGATCACACTTAGTGGAGTCTACGAAATTACATTGATTACGACTATTATTGTAACTGCAATAATGTTGATAATACATATATCAAAAAGGGAGGAGTTGACCTCAGAAGAAACGTTAAAAAAATTAGAGTCACACTCGACAATGTTCAGAACTGTGTTTCTGTTTGGCATATCCGCTCTTATCATTTTCATATTTTACGAGATGTTAGAGATACTTAAACTGGACTATTACCCCCCGCCCTCCAACGAATTATTTTTATTTATTAAGACTTCGATGTTTTTCCTTGTTCTTTGTTCTTTTACTCTAAACATTAAAATCGTGACGATGGTTCTGGGGGTTGATGAATGATTGGGCACATAGTGCACATATTTGGATTTGCGTTCGCCATTATTGTATTGATTGAGATAATCCAGATTTTACCATTTATAGAGAAGGGAATGTTCAACAAAGAGATCTTCCAGAAGATGTACGATTTGTGGATCGTGATATTGGTTGGAATTTTAATAATCGAGATTAGTTTCTTAATAGGGCTTATTTTTGGATATGAAATGTTGCAGGAAATCGTGGAATTGCTAGGGATGGGCCTATTTCTAGTCATTATGATAAGCACACTGCGAAAGAGTGTTATAGAAACAGAAATTGCCCAGGGCACGAAGAGCAGATTGGAACATGTGGTGGACAAGAAAACAACAGAGCTGAAAGTAACAATATCAGAACTAAAAGATACCAAAACGGCAATCCTGAATATGATGGAAGACCTAGATTCATCGCATATAGAGTTACAGAAAGCCTACCACGAACTCAAAACCCTAGACGATATGAAAGATAACATCCTAGCCAACGTCAGTCATGAGCTACGCACACCATTGACTATATGCAGGGGTGCCTTTGAACTACTGAAAGACGATAGGACCTATGCGCGAGAGAAAATTATTACCACCGGCGTGAATGCCCTTGACCGCCAAAACGCAATCATTGAAGATCTAGTCGACATGAGGGGGATCATGAAAGGGAACTTAAAGTTAAAACTTAATATAGTGGATCCTAAAGAAGTTATAGAAACCTCAAAAAGAGAGTTAGAGTCCACAGCTAAAAGAGGAGGGATCGACGTTAAAACATCGATCAAAGAAGAATTGCCCAAAGTCAAGGCAGATAAGGGCATACTAAAACACATCCTCCATAACCTCCTAATCAACGCAATAAAGTTCAACACCAAAGGAGGAGAGGTTGTCATAAAGGCACACCCCAACAATGGCTACCTCGAGGTCAGCGTGGCAGACACAGGGATAGGAATTGCCAACAAGCATTTGACCAGAATATTCGACAGATTTTATCAAATAGACAACAGTCCCACGAGAAAATACGGAGGAACAGGCTTGGGGCTTTCCGTCACCGATAACCTTGTCAAAGCACAAGGTGGCAAACTCTGGGTCGAGAGCGAAGAAGGTAAGGGAAGCACATTTACTTTTACACTGCCAGTGGGTTAGATATTTGGACGGATAAATGTGGAAAGAATCACTGATGAATAAAAAAGGCATTAAGGTTCTACTCTTAATATTGGTGCTCATTTTCGGAATCTTTACTCTAATTGGAACTGCAGAAGGAAAAGCAGAGGAATACAGCACAATACTGACTGCGGAGAGGGTCGAGGAGATAATAACTGTAGATGGTTATGCCGACGAGGCTTCATGGGCAGATGCAAATAGTCTTGTAGTAATTGTTCAGGATGGAAGCATAGGGGAGGTGGATGTTGTTCTACATGCATTATACGACCGCGATCACATATACATCCATGCTACATGGCCTGACCCAACCAAGAGTGTTGAAAAAAAAATGTGGACGTTTAATGGCAGCAAGTGGTCAAGATCAGAGGATGAGGACAGGTTTGCTATCTTCTGGAATATCGACGATTCTGTTAGAGGTTTCAACATAGGTGGATGCGCAATGCTCTGCCATGGAGATAGGATGCATGCTAACTCCCCGGATGAAAAGGCAGATTCATGGCACTGGAAAGCCTCAAGAACCGATCCCGCAGGATATGCAGACGACAAATTTTTAAATGAAACCGTTGTGCCCTATGAATCTGGTCCTTTGGGGACTACAATTGAATGGACAGGACGCCACAGTGACGCAAAAATCGGAGGAGGTTATAGACCTAATATCAATGAAGATAAAACAGGACCTAAATACTATGAACCAAACCCCTCTGACCTAGATGATGCAACGTTCATCTTTCAGAGCGAGATAGATAAAGGCGAGGCAATAGAGATAACAGATGAAACTACCTTTACGTGGGGAGGGACTGTTCCAGGATTTATCTTGGAGAAACCGGTTGGCAGCAGGGGAGATATAATCGCCAAAGGAGTGTGGAGGGATGGCGTTTGGAATCTAGAGCTTAAAAGAAAATTGAACACCGGCCATGAGGATGATGTGCACTTTGATATAGCACAGACTTATCGGTTTGGAATTGCTGTGATGGACAACGCAGGAGGTTTTGAAGGTTGGGGCAGAGGGCACAGCTTCGACCTGGGCGCCAAAACCCTTGAGTTCGGAGGAATTGGATCAGAGGAAGTGACTCGGCTGGCACTGGTGCGGGATTACCTGATCACGGCCAGTTCGTATGTTAAGGCCGATAAAAGGGGGTTGGCGATATCTACTGTGGATGATGCATTAACGATCTACAATAGGGTAAGAAACACATTAGCAGATAAAGACCCTGATCTCCACATCACCATTAGAAACGGATTCGTGGAGTCCAGAAGAAACCCTTCAGAGGAGAACCTTGACGCACTGATGCAAAGAATCGACGATGCGACATTGACCCTTCAAGGCAAAAGAGAGCCTAAGGAGCCTTCATGGGGACTGAAGCTTCTCGCCCTCTGGGGCAAGATACAGCTTTACGTCTTCATATTATTGGCAGCGCTTGTGATTTATCCTATTTATAGAACCCTAAAAACGAGCAGATTACCAGAATTGCGCTATATGAGCCTCTTCGTTTTTTTGGTGATCATACCTATTTTTTTGGAAGGTGTGGGACGGCTTGGAATCCTCCTCCAAATCCCCTTCTTAGAGAGCTTGAGTTTCACAACGAATGAATACTTGACACTGGGATGGGTGGCATTGATGTATATAGCTATATTTGTCGGTAGACGGGGATTCAACGAGGTGGATCACACTATAGGGTCGCTGAGGGATAAACGTATTCAACTTCAAAAGGATATTGAGAAAAGGAAAAAGTTGGAAAATGCGATCAAAAAATCATATGCCGAGCTGGACACCGTCTACAAAATCACTGCAGCGGTCAACAAGTCTCTGGATCTAAAAGAGACATTGTATGATGCGCTGAGTGGGGAGATGGAGAGCTCCAAAGCTGAGATGGGCGTAATATACCTTTTGGACAAAGAAAGAGGGGTTCTAAACCTGGCTGTTCAGCGTGGGATGTCTGATGAGTTTGTCCGCAATAACTCTACTATTAAACTGGGCGAACAGATCATAGGAAAAGTGGCCCAAACCGGAGAATATGTTATTGTTGACGATTCCAAGAAGGATGGGAGAGTTACACTATCTATAGTAAAGACGGAAGGATATGGATCCCTTATATGCCTCCCAT
>JAZGAR010000156.1:0-4001 GCA_036475875.1 Thermoplasmata archaeon | reverse complement strand
TATGCGTGATGCTTTTTTTAAAGATACAAGTTGCAAGATTCAAGTTGGAGTTAAGGGACAGCCCCCATTCTACGCATCCTTGTTTCTTCCCCACCGTAAATGGGGACAGTCCCGATTCCTATCTACTAGCTACTTTATTTGATTGCTCAATGCTTCGCAGGCTAAAGCCTGCGGCTACGATTGATCTGTCCATTTCGTACAAAACTGGGATAAAGAACAAATATCGAATACCGTTAAATAAAAACCCATCTTCCATAAAAGAAAGATGGGTAATTATAGCAACTACAGCCCTCTCCCTCGGAAGGTATCAACTCCAGCGACCTTATTTTCGATCGCTATCTTTAAGATCGGGCAGGTTTCCTGGCTCTGGGCTACCTAGTCTCTACCCCTTCCCATCCCGAATAAGGCCGGAATAGTGGTCGATAGATTTCGTTCCCATTACAGTTGCGGGGCAGCTCCCGATTTTAACGGGATTCCCTATTATCTCCCCATGCTCTTCTGGGGAGTACCCGACTTTTCGATTGAAGAGCAGGCTATCAAGTCAGCTTGGTATGAGTCAAGGGAAATATCACTGGAGAAAATTCTTCTTGATACTTTATATTATTCCTCTTCAAAGAAAAACTTCTTTGCACCGAATGCCGGTTCTAGTTCATCCAGCCAGATAGCCTTCTCGTTATATTTGGCAAAAAATGGGCGCAACGCCCAATCAGGGTTTCGTCCCTGCAACATTCGCAGTACAAAGACCTTCTCTCCGTTAATCTCATTTACCCCGAGGATCTGTACCTTTCCAGGTTTGGCTGACATACTTGGGCCGCGAACAGTCCTCGATATTCCGCTTATATTCTGGTACGCCTTCCGAAAGATCTGCCATGCTTGTACCAGAGGGATGCTGAAGTAATGTTGGGCGCTGGTATCTCTAGGAATGAACATATAATATGGGATACATCCCAGTCTAACCTGCTCCTTCCACATCTTTACCCATATCTCCGACCTATCATTTATATGAGCCAACAATGGGGACTGTGTCCTAATCTGAGCCCCCGTTTCACGAACACGCATGATCGCATCTTGAACAGCCTTGGTCTCTAACTCTCTTGGATGATTGAAATGGGCCATAAAAGCCAAATACTTTCCTGCCCTTTGAACCTCTCTAAAGAGATTTAATAGCTCTCCTGCATCAGGATCTGTTAAAAACCGGTAGGGCCAATAACTCAATGACTTTGTGCCCATCCTGATGGTTTGAAGATTAGGGAGGTCTGCCTCTAATAATGCCCTGATATACTTAGCCAGAGTCTTGGCCTTCATAACCAGCGGGTCGCCGCCGGTTATTAATATGTCTGTGATCTCAGGGTGTTTATGGAGATATCTAATGAGGCGCTTGGTTTCACGCATAGCGAATTTGAACTCATCTATCCCGACAAACTGTGGCCAGCGAAAACAGAATGTACAGTATGCATGACACGTTTGCCCTTCGCTTGGAAAAAAGAGCACCGTCTCTTTATATTTATGCTGCATGCCGATTAGTTCTTCACCTTCCAAGCTGGGTATGTTGTGTTTTATCTGGCCCGCAGGATCGGTGTTTAGCTCCCGGCGAATCTTATTTGCTATTTCATTGATCCTCTCTTCACTGGAACCATTTTTGAGGACCTTTGCCATTTCTTCGAAATGGTGAGGGTATAGTATATTCCTTTGAGGAAAGGTGAGTAAAAAAATTGGATCGTTAGGAATATCCTCCCAATCTATTAGTTCATCCACCACGTAATTATTTGTTTTAAAAGGCAGAATATGTCCGACAACCTCTATGGCAAATTTCTGTTCCTCCGGAAGACTCTGGATTTGGGGAATCTGCCTAAAGTTTGAAAGAGTATAGGCCCTGTACCTTAAATTTTGAATAGTTGACCCGAAATTTTTAAATGACTGATTCAGAAACTGCACAACAATACCCCTTCCTTATAAAGCACTTATCAAATGCTATCAAGTTCATTGTTGTATTGTCAACAGATAATGGCATTATAGAAAATGCAAGCATTTTAATTTCTAATCTTGCTTTTACTGCAAAAATGTGAAAACTTGGAAATCTGTGTAGTCTTTTAAAAATCGGCTTGCCCCGTTAAATATAAGCAAAAAGACTAGGCGTCACTTGATACAACAATTACATGTATTTAGCAAGAATATAAAAAGTAAAGGTTATTATTTAACGGGGTGAATAATCAGTTTCCAGAGGTTTTGGCGAAACAAAATCATCGTATTGCGTAGTTCGTGTATCGTTAATCGTGTATCGTGAATCGAACCACGAACCACGAATCACGAACGACGGTTTTTTATTCTTCAATCTTCAATTTTCAGAGGTTTTTGCACTGGAAACAACCTTAATTTACAGCCTGGAACCACAGAATTTGCAGTAAACAGCATCGATAGCATGGCCTTCAGCGCTGCATTCAGGGCACGCCTGAGTAGAGATTGGCTGCCCAAATGCCCGAGACATCTCCACAGTTACAATCCCTGTTGGTACCGCTATGATGCTGTATCCCATGATCATAATCAGGGATGCCAGCGCTTGACCTAAAGTGGTTTTTGGCGATATATCACCGTAACCCACAGTGGTGAGTGTTACGATGGCCCAATAGGTGCTTCGCGGTATGCTCGTAAAGCCGTTCTCCTCACCCTCAATAATGTACATCATTGCGCCGAATATTATTACCAGGGTAAAGACCACAAAGAGGAACACGGTTATTTTACGACGACTGGCACGCAGGGCCTGCATAAGCACACCAGCCTCACCAACGTAATGTACGAGTTTAAGAATACGGAAAATGCGTAGAACCCGTAGAATTCGAATTACCAGAAGGTAGTGGGTGCCGGCAATTACTAGATTGAGATAAGTGGGGAAGATTGCTAGCAGGTCCACTATCCCAAAAAAACTGATTGCATACATAATCGGACGTCTAACAGAAAGCAACCGCAAACCATACTCTATCGTAAACAGGATAGTAAAAAACCATTCGACTCGATACAGGAGATCGCCATATACCTCCCTCACGGAGGTTACACTGTCGAGCATTACAGCAGTAACACTCATTACGATGCTTATTATTAAAAGGACATCGAATGCCTTGCCAGCCGGGGTATCTGCCTCAAAGATTATTTCATGGAGTTTTGACTGTATTCCACTGTGAGAATTATTTTTTTTGGCTGTGTTCATCCTCTATAATGTGTTATTGGAAGGTTTTTAAACTGTGTAATCATTGTTTTTACAGTAAAAACAAATCTGATATTATTAAAAAGGCTGCAGTCCTCCATTTTTAACTATAATGGGCCTTGTAAGACCAATCCATGGGATGGCACAGAACCCATCTGTGGAGATGCAGCCTTGTATATCAAAAAAAGGCTATCATAAAAGATATTCGGTTGCAACCGGGATAGACGAATGGGTTTGCGAATGGCAAAAACAAACTCTAAATGGAGATTTGCAATAGACAGGGGTGGAACCTTCACCGATGTGGTTGGCCGGGCCCATCTATTAGCCCTCTACCTTCTCCTCTTTATATGAAGTCGTCCAGCTCTGCACGGCGCCATTCGGCGTTGATAAACTTCCAGCCGTCTTTGTTCTCGTCACGAAGCCTGAGATCGAAGCGGTACAAGTCGGCATGCAGGATGGCAAGCTCTTCTGTACCTAAAATCGGCCGTCCGGCCATCGCAACGAAAACAGTGACCTCAGCCAATGTAGGTTCGGGGAATTCGACCCCCTGGATCCGCGTTAAAAGATGGATCGATTGGTGACGCAGGAAGTAATACATGAAAAGCCCGTTGATCGCCCGCTTGTCATGCCCATTGCTGTCGGTATATCTGTCCGAGACAAACCCTTTGAGCGTCTTGATGTCCATATCCTCTGCTGCAACCTCTGCCGCTCTCAACAGGGCACGTATCTCTTCTTCTGGTGCGTTATAACCCGGTGAACACGAGATGAGCAATTGAAGAACGATTGACACCACTAAAAAACA
>JAZGAR010000155.1:0-7070 GCA_036475875.1 Thermoplasmata archaeon | reverse complement strand
GCATATATGGATTTAGCCAATGTTTCGTTATCTGTACCTTTCACTATAGCCCTTCCGTCCTTGAAGACATGGAGAACTACGTCTTTGGTTTCAAAAATCAGATGCACGGGGCTGAGTTTCACATCTCCCACCTTTTTCAAGCGTGTTGCCAGATCCTGCAAGGTAACTTCTGGCTCGGTAGCAGGAGTGATTTGCACCGAGTTTCTGCCGCACAAAATCGTAACAGTCTCCGCCTTTTCGGCGCTCAAGTATTCAAAAACATGACCTGCGCAGCATTTACAATCTGCGTTCCTTTTGAGTTTAATGCTTTGGAAATCATGACTCCAGACATCATAGATTATCAAATCTCTACTGAATTTCTTTTTCATAAGGATTTTCAATGCCTCGGTTGCCTGAATCGAGCCTATGATGCTTGGCACGGTGTTCAACACACCAACTGTATCGCACGTGGGAAGAGAACCTGCCCTAGGCATGTAAGGAAAGGCGCAGACCAAGCATGCAGTTTTTTTTGGCAGAACGTTAAGACTCATGCCGTATGTAGACACTGCTCCTCCGTACACCCATGGAATTCCCTTCTTCACGCAGGTATCGTTTATGAGGTATCTAGTCTCCATGTTATCGGTGCCGTCTAAGACAATATCCGCGGTTTCGAGTATTTTCTCAATATTGGTCGGGTTCAGATCCTTTACGATGGCTTCAAATTCCAACTCTGAGTTGATCCTTCTCAGCTTCTCTACAGCAGCGATGGCTTTTGGTGTTCCGATATCATTCTCGTCGAACAGGATCTGTCTCTGCAAGTTCTCGAGCTCCACGATATCCCTGTCAACGATTCTCATTTTTCCAATGCCTGCCCTTGCAAGAAGTTCAGCGGTTACACAGCCCAATGCTCCACAGCCAACGATGATCGCAAAGGAGTTTCTGAGAGATTCCTGTCCTTCCTCACCCATCTCCTTTAATATGGTCTGTCTGGAGTATCTGTTAGTTTGCCCTTTTTGCATCGCTGCTCACTTCAATGTGTATCTATGCTATGGTTTATAAAGATAATAGGCCCTCAAGGTATATGGAAATTTTTAGTGCACGGTATGACCCACACAAACGTAACCGATAAATATTTAACATATCAGATTCATATTTTCCTTCACTCAGCCAAAATATGGAGAAAGAGCGGGCACTATTGAACCTTAAGCTCTTTTTCTAACCAAAGGAGGGAGCAAAATGTACAGTAAAGGTTCCATTACCATATCTTTTGCTTTGGCTCTTACAGCCATGCTGTTCTTAACTGCGGTTTCTATAAATGCTGGGAATGTGGGAAATGCAGAGACTACAGATGTTGAAAATTCTATAAATGTTGGGAATGTAGGAAATGCAGAGACTACAAACCTCGAAAATAGCGAAACGATATCGTTATCTCCAGGGAGCGGCATGTCCCTCTGGGAGGCATATGCGAAGGGTTATGCGTCCATAGTTTCCAGTGGTAGCAGTGTCTCCTATATAATCGATAACACGGGGCCTATCGATATAGTTATTGACGAGTTCGCAATGATTATGAGCCCAAACCCACACGAAAGTGGACCTGAGGATCCTTATGGATATAAATGGGCTCAGGATGGTATACTCACCAATGGAACGGTAACTTCTGGTGCATCCTTGACATATAATTATGGCGATTATGTGGTAGATGGATCTTTACCATCACCTCCGTGGTGGTGCACTGAGGATTCTGAATCCACTGCACCTAATGTCTTTATATCATTAACCGGGGAAATCCTACCTTTTGATCTTTGGGATGCTGTCAATAATCCAGACGGCACTCAGGTATGGTTCGATAGGGGCGACATCCAAACATTAACAAGCGCTACCCAAGCAAGTTTATGGAGATATCTTCGCGATAATTCTGCACTCGTTATTGGAAAAACTCCTATGTGGAAGCCCATCCCAAACATTCCAACCGAGGTTGATATTTCGCTTGCAGTAACGAATATTGGATTTCAAGGGGCAGGCAGTGTGATCGTCAAAGATACCTTACCTTCAGGCTATCAACTTAAGTCAGGCAGTGCGAATCCTTCTCTTACTTCCATTACCACGAATCCTGACGGTTCCAAAGAGCTAACCTGGGACCTGGGAAGCTTAAGGGGAGCAATACAGACCGATAATTCCGACCCAACAGATTATGCCCATATCTACATAAACTATACCATCGTGACCCCGGAGTTGGTTCCTGATGGCAGGTACTTCCTCCCAAGGGCTGTAGTCGATAAGAATAATGACGGTGTAATGGATGCCCACTCTGAAGAGCCTTTATTAGAAACTTATTTCGTCAACAGACCACCCGTTGCAATCGCCAATAGTCCAACAATAAACGAAGGCCAAACCACCTCTCTCGACGGAAGCAAATCTAACGACCCCGATGAATCATACGGTGATTCCATCGTTTCCTATGAATGGGACCTCGACAAAGATGGCACAATAGATGCCACTGGTCAAACTGCATCGATAGAATACGGAGACAACGGGAAATACCCATTTATCCTGACGGTTACTGATAGCTATGGTGCCCAAGGCTTCACTACAGCAAACATAACAGTGCTCAACGTCGCCCCAACAGTGCAGATAACAGCCGAGTCTCAGATTGTGGAGGTGTCCTTGAGGGTTGCAGGTTCGAAATGGAGCAATGTGAATATGACCCTCTACGAAGATGATATTCCATTAGGCCATATCGAAGTGGAGAGATGGCCAGGCAGCCCGGATGATAATCCCAGTTATGTCAATCCAACGCTTCCGATTCTGTTCGATAGGTCAAAAACCTACAAGGCCATAGTTACCTATGACCCTTACCCTGACAATGGCGATAAGATCAAAGGAGACCAGCCGAACAACGGCAAGGACAAAAAGGACAATGCCGGCAACCCAGTATGGGTGATACTCACCACAGAGAATGGAACCAGCACGAAGATACATCACACATTCAACACGCAGCAGTCCAAGATTAGAAAAAGTCAACATAAAAACCATGTGGAACCCTGGGAAGTGGAGTTGAATAGTTATCTTTCTGGGCTTTCCGTAACATTAATTGGAACCGCTTTTGATCCTGGTGCGGATGATCTTAGCTTTTCTTGGGAATTTAATGATGGCACCATCATAATCCATGATTATCCGAATAGTGGTGGTGTGTATCCTGTAACCGTTATCGATACTGTTGATTATTCTGGTGCAGTGTCCGAGGTTACTTTGACTGTTACGGACGATGATGGGGGTGTGGGAACAAAGACGCTTGCGTTGTAAAAGAACGGATGCCTTTATTCCCCTACTACAACATGCTCTTCGATGGAAAATCCTCTTCGCTTTGCTTCATCGACTATCATTTTTCCGGGGATTGTCTCGATTGGTATAGCCCCCTCGCAAATCTTTCCTCCAGCGGCTAGAATTGCCACAATCGAAGCATGCCAGCCTGTTATTCGTTGCATTGCAGTGAAGCCTGTTTCCTTGTCATAGTAATCGATAAGTTCAACCACGGACTCGGCTCTACTTCCATTCTTATCCCCAACGCACTTTACTCGAATCACACAAACATCCTTAACTTCGGGCTGAGTGAGTTTTGGTTTCAGGAGAGCGTGAAGAACATCTCGTGGCACCACTTCAACATCACCGACCAAAAGGGGCTCGAGTTCCAACAACCCGAGTTTTGCGAAGGCTTTGAACTGCGCCCAATGTCCAGGATAGCGAAGAGTCCTGTTCTCTAATCTCTTTAGTTTTCCCAAAAATGTCCAAGGCATGGTTGAAAGTCCACCAGATGTAATAAAGGCTTCCAACCGATTTAGTGGCTGGGGAAAGTCCACCTCCTCAAATCCCTCGAAACACGGCACCTCCACGACATGACCATCTCTTAAAAAATAGGCGTTACCATGATACTCGTTTGTCAAGCCACCTATGTTAAAGGTCAGGGCATAATTCCATGGTGGTTTTGGATTAAGAGGAAGCCCACCATCCCATATGTAAACCTCCCGTGGTTTGTCCAGTAACGACATTGCGTAGGTGGCCAACGAGATATTCATCCCAGGCCCCATGCCGCAGTCAGGTACTATTACAACGCCTTTGGACTTTGCTCTCGCATCATTTTCCAATTGCTTTCTGACTATTTCGGTATTGCCCCCAAGATCGCACATATTGGTTCCGGTGCGTATCGCCGCCTCAGTGATCCTCAGGTTAAAACGATAAGGTAAGGCACTGATGACGGTGGTAATTCCGTTCAGAGCGGATATCAATTGGTTGGTATCGTTCACATCCATCTGTATGGATGTTGCGATTTGCTGATTTAACATTTTATTGATTTTATTTGCACATGCCTTTGCAGAGGCACCATCCATATCCACCAAAATAACCTGTTCAGAATCACCAAATTTCGCCAGGTCGTATGCCGCGGCGATTCCCTGTCTTCCCGCTCCAAGAACAGCGTATCTGTGGCTCAATTTCATTCCCTCTGGATTGTCTTTCGTTCAGGCATGAATCATTTGTAAAATCATGATCAGATCGACCACGATATCCTCGATATTATTTTATACATACTGGAAATTCTTCTGTAGAAAGATACCTCATTCCGTTATCTGGTATTATAGTCACAATGATGTCGCCTTCTTTCATCTTTTTTCCTATCAATAGAGATGCGAAAACATTGGCGCCGCTTGAAAATCCGCCCATAATTCCCTCCTCACTCCATAGGCGGCGGGTGGTTGCAATCGCGTCGTCATCGCCTACCTGCACGATTTCATCTACCAATTCCACGCACATGGTCTCAGGAATAAATCCTTCACCGATACCTTGAATCTTATGATGTCCAGGCTCACAACCCGAGATAACAGCTGAACCTCTGGGCTCTACCAGTACTTTTTTTATCTCAGGATGTTTTTCTTGAAGTACTCTTGCAACACCTGTGAAGGTTCCTCCGGTGCCGCACGCGGCCACAAAGGCACTGAATTTCCCTCCAGTTTGTTCCAATATCTCCATGGCAGTGGTCTCAGCATGGGCTCTTGGATTGTCTTCATTTGTAAATTGGTCTGGCATGAAGGAATTGGGGATCTCCTCTGTCAGCTCCTTGGCACGATCGCATACACATTCCATGTCGTCCTTCGTCACCCCTTTATCCTTATCGACACATTCGGTCAGATCCACCTTTCCACCGAGGAGTTCCACTATCATCTTTCGCTCCTTGCTCACAGCTTCCGGCATCACCGCGATTAAATCGTATCCCTTTAGAGCACACACCAGGGCCAAGGAGATACCAGTATTCCCCGAGGTGGGCTCTATGATCACTGAATCTTTGTTGATCTCGTTACGCTTTTCAGCTTCCTCGATCATCTTCAGTGCGATCCTGTCCTTTATGCTTCCGCTTGGATTATAGAATTCCAATTTCACCCAAATCTCGGCAGGGATGTCCCTCGATATACGCTTCAATTTTACCATGGGTGTGTAGCCTATGAGCCCGAGTACGTTTTCGAAGGGTTTTTTCATATTTTTTACCTCCCTTTATTCTATTATTTTTTCCAACAGTTCTATCAATTTCTGACCTCGATTCTTAACCGCTGGACTCCCGGTTTTGATGGCCTGTTTGATCTTTTTCAATATCATGGGTTTGATATTATTATCCTTCTTGGCAAGTTCTGCCAATGTCTGCATAGAAAAGACCCTTACTATATTACTTTTACTGGTATCGATATAAGAGAACAGAATTTTAATCACAGTATCTCGTTCTTTTTTATTATATTCCAGATATGAAAACATCTGAGCCACATGCCATCTAACTTCCTTCTGCTCGATTTGTGAAACATCTTTTATCAGTCTTTCTTTGAAGGGTTGAAGATACTCTGGATACTTTGAGGACACCTTCTCAAGAGCATCCGCGCTTCGCATCCTAATCCTTGGATCTTCGTGTGAGATCCCCTCGAAAACCTGTGCAAACAAGTCTGGGTCTTTAAGGATATCCTCCACAACCTCCTCCGCTCTTCCTATGGAGCGTAAGTCACCGCCTGTGAGTTTTTGTAATATTTTGCTCATGTTCTATGTCCCCCCTTCTGTTTGATTTTTACACAATATTTGTGGAATATATTAACCAGCTTTTCCTGTATCATATAACCCCTCATACCCATCTAAAATTTCTTAATAGCTTCCTTCAATAGTTTCCTGGCTTCATCTGAAAACCAGCACTCCATGAAGATCTTCTCCTTCTCGGCCAAATGCTTTAAAACCTGTTTTTCAACAATTTCCTTACGGTTACGTTTTATCAAACTGAATGCCTCCTTCGGCATAGCCCCCAACAATTTGACGCGTTCTATGGCTTTCGAATTTACCTGATCCAAAGTCATCACCCGGTCCACTATACCCATTCGAAGCAGCTCTTTGGAAGGATAAAACTCCCCGGTATTAATGATATCCTGGGTGTTTTGCGTTCCCACCAACTGTCTTAGAATACAGTCACCGGGATATGGAACTGGCACCCCAAGCTTGATCTCGTTGAGGCCCAGGAGTTTTCGACCTTCTGCGATGAACCGAAAGTTGCAGCACAGGGCAAGGATGCAACCCCCTGCTATGGCATGTCCTGTTATAGCTGCAATTGTGGGTTTGGGAAATGTATAAAGATCTATGCAGAGGCGATTGTATGTCCGGTAAAACATCCTGAAATCCTCTTCCTCAAGCTCATAGAGTTGGGGAATATCGAATCCGATGGAGAAGAACTTGTCGTTGTTTGAGGCGATTACCACACCGTTGACAGCTGGATCATCCTTCAAGTCCCTAAGATTCCTGAAGATCTTTCTAATAAATTTCAGGTTCAAAGCATTTGTTATGCCGTTATTCAATTTCAATACAGTCACTTTATCATGATGTTCGATTCCAACCAGCTCCATGCCTATCTCTCCTATTGACGGGATAGATTTTAGCTAAAGCCAATCAGGTAAAAGAAGTTTGCGAAAAATCACCTAGAAATTCGGCAATTATTCTCGTCACTTCAATCACCCTGATTTCTTCAACCTCTTTTTGACCTTCTCACTTTTCAATTCCCGCAAAGCATCCGAGGCAAT
>JAZGAR010000154.1:0-2258 GCA_036475875.1 Thermoplasmata archaeon | reverse complement strand
GACTTACCATACTTTTTCAAGGCATAGGCCTTATTGGGCGGGCTTTGTAACGTATGGATATGGATCTGGGTCTTGCCCAGCTCATCGGCTCTCGCCTTGACCCGCTGATGAAAATCATCTGTGATACCCTCCATAAGATTTGGGCCAAATAAGATCCGGGTGTTGTCGTCGTTATAACGGCTGTACAGATCCTCAAAGAGGTCCAAGTACTCATCCACAACAGACTCTTTATCATAGAAGACCATGGGCCGGCAGAATTCCTGTAGATCCGGTGGCAACGTCTCGAAAAAATGGGTATCATCCAAGATCAAAATGTCATTGTTACACACCCCGGGTGAGTAGGCACAGCGAATGCCGATCTTCTTGTAACCCTTGATCGTCTTGGCTGCAAGTTTCTGCATTTCGGCCGCTTGCCCTGCTTTGCCAAAGTTGTTGTGATGTATGGTTGTGCAACCGCTCCGCAGATGCCTCACTGCGGACATCATGGCGTTTAGTTCAGGATCGATTTCAATCAAAAAGGCCCAGTCGATAAGGGCGTTTTCCACAAAGTCATAGGATCCTCCTCTTTGAAAAATGCTCAAACCCCGACCATGACTATGCCCGTCGATAAGCCCAGGCATAAGCAACTGCTGTCCATTCCCCTTCACAGTCGCCTGGGGATATTTTTTCTTCAACGAATCATAATCGCCGACCTCAACGACTTTACCTCCGGAGAAATAGGCTGCCCCATCAGGAAGTATCCCACCCTCGCCAGCACTCGCGTCAGTAATAACGTATTTGCCTCTGGCTAAGATATCCATAGGTTATACTCCTTCACCATACATTGCGCTCACAGCACTTCCTTCAATCCCGCCTCTTGTTATTTGAAAACCACATTCCCTTTCTTCCGTTAAGCGATCAAACCTTGATTCACTCCTGGTTCATACTTAAGGCCTCCGGATTTAGTACATTCTCAGGCACTCTTCCTTCCAGCGTATCAACTACCGCTTTTGTAGACATGGCTGCTAAGTCAGTTAGCGCCTCATGAGAAACAAACGCCGAGTGGGGTGAGACTATGACGTTAGGCATAGATAATAATGGATTCTGGGCTTCTGGAGGCTCTTGCGATAAAACATCCAGACCTGCACCGGCAACCTTTTTTGTCTTCAGGGCATTGATAAGCGCTGACTCGTCCACCACATCTCCTCTAGAGGTATTTATGAGATAAGCTGTGTCTTTCATGGAATCAAAGACATCTGCATCAATCAAGTGATAGGTTTCTTCATTAATTGGCACATGGAGAGAGATAAAATCAGCAGTGCTGACGAGGTCGCCAAATTCCACGCTCTCCAAATCTAACAGGTTCATTTCGGATTCAGGCAGATATGGGTCATATGCCTTGACCTGCAAACCAAAGGCCTTCGCCTTCCGGGCAACTGCTCTGCCAATTTTGCCAAGGCCCACCAATCCCAGGATCTGTCCTTTGAGTCTCCTGATGGACCAGACATCGAGATCCTCCCACAAGCCCTTTCTGGTCATATCCTGACATTCCGGCAAATGCCGGCTGAGTGCTAAGATTAAGGCCAAGGCATGGCCCGAGACTTCCTCTACACAGAAGCCGGGCGCATTGGTAGCAGCAATTCCCTGTTTGGTAGCTGCATCTAAATCGAGCTCATCAAAGCCTATCCCTGTAACCGATATTATTTTGCAGGATGTCAATCCTCTAATATCTTCTTCACCTAACGGAAAATTAACCTGTATCAATATCCCCTTTGCATACGGGGCATACTTAGGGTAGTGATCTCTATAAGAGGAACTCCTGGTAACTACCAAATTATACCCTCGTTCTTGAAGCATTTCCCGTATTAGTTCTATTTCGTGTGAATCAAACAGATCATCCAACATCCAAATTAGATTATCCCCAGCAGAATTACTTTGTTCGCTCATAATAGAATCCCTCCCTTTGAAATCAGAAAAGCTCAAATCTCTTTTTTCTTCAACAACCTCCTAACCGCTTCTGCATTCACACAGATTTGTCCCTCTTCCTCAATACAGCCTTTATCCACATAAAATGCCTATGTTCCAGACGCTGATGGAGCCGTATCCAAGTGTCTCTGCTTTGGTCGCTTCTCCATTGGCCACCTTCAATAGCTTTTGGAAGATTCTTTCCCCGGCCTTTTCCAACAGTTCTTCCCCTCTGATGATGGAACTGACATCAACATCGATATGGTCTCTAAGGCGCTGAGCTGTTTGTGGATTTCCTGTGACCTTGATGACCG
>JAZGAR010000153.1:0-12171 GCA_036475875.1 Thermoplasmata archaeon | reverse complement strand
TAGGGAAATACTGAAGAACGGGAAAGCCGGTTTCGAGATTCAAATAACCCCTGACATGTCCCCTGCAACCACTGTTAGAGTTTATAAGATCGAAAAGGACTTGGACGTGGTGAGGGACAGTCTTGTTTTGCTGGTTTCGTCACCAGAACAATTGGATGTGAACATCACCACAGACAAAGATATTTACAGGCCCAACGAGGAGTTGAGGCTCTATTTCCATGTTTCCAACGCCACAAGCCATGTGCTCTCTGCAATCGGTATTTCAGCGGTTGATCTGTCTGTTTTCGAGGTTTCCCAGCGCTTTTCGGGCTTCGAGGATGTTTTCTGGGGTCTGGAAGAGGAGTTTCTAACACCGCAATACCAGATAATAAGCTATGTTTTTGATCCCATGCCTAGCCCACTTCCTGTGGAAGGTGACGATGAGGTGCCCAAAGGCGGGGATATGGACGAGATCGGGATTCTGAGTTCTTGGCCGAAGGTGCAGGAAGATGCAAAGAACGTTAAGAACGAATGGGTGGACAACTACTGGGGAGCAATCGCATTACTGGCCATACTGGGCTTTTTCGGCCTGTTCGCATTGGCGATAAAGTACAAGGCTGCTGCTGTCGTGAGCATTTTCATTATGATGTTACTCCTTTTGACCATGGCTGCGGTTTTGTACAGCTCTGTTTCACCTATGATGGCCCCATCTGGATCACCAGGAGTTCCTCCAGGAGAAAAAGGTGCGGAGCAAATGGATGAAGGGGGAGGGGATGATGTTTGGTTTGTGAATGACAACTGGGAAGACGATGGGATTTGGGAGTTTGATATGGCTCCTCTGGCAGACAAGGGTTCGAATCGGACTCTGTACGGAGGCACTGGCCCCTCTCATGTTCCAACTCACGTGCGAACCTATTTCCCAGAAACATGGTACTGGAACCCCGCACTGATCACCGACCAGGATGGCTACGCTTTCGTGACTCTTACCACTCCAGACTCCATAACCTCTTGGGGCATCGATGCCATAGCTTCTACCAAAGACGCCCAGATCGGCACTGGCAACACCGAGGTAACCGTTTTTCAGGAATTCTTCGTTGAGCCGGACATACCTGTATCCGTGATTCGAGGTGACGAGTTTCCATTGAGGGTGCTGGTTTACAACTACGAGAATACCGTAAGCAACATCACGGTTGAGCTTCAAGATGATCCATGGTTCGAATTATTATCCGGGAAGGTGAAGAGCGTGGAGGTTGAGGCAAACGGCGTGTCCAGTGTTGATTTTTTCATCAAGGCTAACACGGTAGGGGAACACAATGTTACGATCAACGCCTCAAGCATCTCACTTGAGGATAAAATCGTAAAGAAAATGAGAATCGATCCAGACGGAAAGCGGATAGACAATGTCGCCAACGGTCAGCTGGACAACGATCAGAGCGTGAGCGTTGATATCGGGCTTGATCCTCAAAGGGTCAAGAACAGCGAGAATGCCTATGTCAAATTACAGGGTGGGATGGAGGCCGTTACGCTGGATGGTGCTGAAACTTTCATAAGATTCGTTTCAGGCTGTGGAGAGCAGTCCATGTCAACGCTTTCCATTGATATCCTCGCTTTCGATACCGTGCAGAAGATGGGTGGGACAGATGAGCAGCTCTTCGAGTTCGAGACAATTACTAACCAGGGCATCCAGCATGAACTTACGTTCCTCTTGGAACCTGAAAATAAAATAGGAAGGGGCATTGTATGGTTCCCAAGCGACAGGGATGTCCATCCCTGGCTCACCTCCTGGGGATTGATCACCTTTCAGGATGCCAAGAACGCGGGATTCAACCTCGACGATGCCATTATAACAGATATGCAGGATTGGCTCGTTTCCCAGCAGAACCATGACGGCTCCTATCAATTCCCGGATTGGGGAATATACGAGACCAACAACCCAATATTGAAGGCAAAGAAGGTGGCAACAACCGCCTACATAACCAGGGCCCTGCTCTACTCAGGCTTTTCAGAGAGTCACAATGCAATAACAAAATCTCTTGGTTATATCGGGAGCCACATAAGCGAGCACTGGGACGACCCCTACACCTTGTCGCTCTCCCTCATCGCCCTTGAGGATGCAGATGGCGATGCTACACTGAGAAATGATATCGCGTCCAGGCTTGAGAACCTCAAGGAGGAGGAGAACTCCACGGTGTTCTGGACCTCGGACAACAACATGATCTCAGATGGCGATGATATGTGGGGATTGCGGTATTCATCCAGCCCGCGAATAATCGAAGCAACAGGCTATGCCATCATGGCCTTGACAAAGCATGGCGGCTATGCAGATACCGTGAACAAGGCCGTGAACTACCTTCTTGCCCACAGAAACGGATTGGGCGGTTTCTTCTCCACACAGGACACTGTTGTTGCATTCCAGGCCCTGGCCGCAATCGGAGAGATCCATATCGAGGAAATAACCGTAACAGTTGAAGCGGGTGGTGCCAAGATAGAGAGCACAGTGTTCACAGATAAGAACAAGGATCTGACCTATCTGATCGATTTGAGGCCGTACTTGGATGGGTCCACCACGGTAACTATTACCACTGAAGGTGATGGCTCGATTTTGTATCAGGTCTACTGGTCCCAGTACATACCCTGGGACATCATAGGCCCCAACGAACCCCAAAAGATGAGTTTGAACGTCAATTATAGTACAACGAACATAACTGTGAACGATCAGATCGAGGCGACCCTTCGGTTGGAATATTTGGGTGAGGCTGCAAAACTGAAGATGGTTCTAGTGGACCTTAGGGCTCCTGTTGGCTTCTCCTTTGTGGAGGATGATCTCAAGAATCTGGTGGCTATCGATAAGATCAGCAACTACGAGATAAACGACCGGGAGGTGATGGTTTACATTCAGGACATATATCCGAATCAACCTGTATTATTCACATATCATCTTCTTGCCAACAAGCCTGTAAAAGGCGTTGTGCAGGGCATTCATGCGTTCGACATGTACAACCCTGATCTGGATGTTGAATTGGAGCCTATCGAGATCGTATCCACATTGTAGGAGATGATAATGTGATAGACGGGGGGATCCGAAATAACCTCGGTATATTGCCCGGACTCCTCCCCTTTTTTTTATTTTTTATTTTGATCGTTGTGCAACTATCAGCAGATCTAGCGGGTGCCGATGAGGGGTTGGGACCGTTTCATGATCTCTCTGTCCATTCGTCTAGGCAGAGCACCATGAGCGCATCAGAAAATATCCAGGATTCGGTCAATGCAAAATCCGATTCGTTTGGTCATGTTTATGGGTTAGTCGGAAACGGCAATAACGCCACCATAGTCAACGGGAAAGGTGAGTTCACACTTTTGGAGTACTCTAGGAATATACTGGTGATCTTCATTGTTGTGGCGGTTTGGATAATTTCCATTAGGTTCTTTAATAAATTGATCTAGATTCCCAACCAATTTACCATCGATACTTCCTGACATCTGCCATCATTCGCCAAAACAAATGGATTGGTCTAGGGCAGGACATCAAAACCAATTTATATTCCCCAAGCAATGGTGAAGATAGATGGCAGGGAAGATACACATTACGGTCAAGGAGAAAATTCTCATTCACCTCCTTTCCTACTCGAAATACAAAGACGAGGTGGAGGTGCCAGCACAGGTCTCGCAGGAGGGCATGGCAAAAGTTGTGGGAGTTAGAAGGAGCCACATCGCCTCTTCACTCAAGGATTTGAAGGAGCTAGAGCAGGTGGAGGAGAAGAAGGCCAGGGTCATAGGTGAGAAGAGGCGAAAGAACGCGTATTTTCTCACACATGAAGGTCAAGGCGAGGCTCTGAGGCTCAAGGAGGCGATATTGGAGAAGAAGATCGACCTTAAAACCGAGGATGGAGCCCTCAAAGAAGTGGAGATATCCAAGCTGAAGAATCACATCGAGGAGAAGTTGGGTTTACTGGAGATATTAAATCGCCTGTCCGATGACGGGATATTCGATGTTAGTGCAAAGGAGAGGGAAGAAGAAGTCGAGAGAACCGTGGTCTGCCCCTTCTGCGCCCAGACGAACAAGAACTTCGAGCTCAAGGAAGGACAATTACCCGGTGGAGCAACTGGTTTATCTATCACCTGCTTTTTCTGCGGAAGGGATTTTCTTGCAGCTGAGGTGAGAGTGACCGATCAAGAAACTCCAAAAGGCTATGTTCCAACTTTCTTACCCTCTGAGGCTGTGCCAGAAACTTATGTTCCCCCACCATTTGTTGCGGCCAATCCGTTTCTCGTGAGTTTGGGACTTTTCTTCATGTTAGGCTCTTTTTTATTGATACTCTTGTTGGGCTTTGACCTCCTCCCCAACCAATTAGTTATAATCGTGCCATTGGGCTTCATAATGAGTCTCGGTCTGCTGTACATAGGTCTGAAAGAGGTCAAACATTTGGATGCCATCACAAGGAGGATTTTGATCGTGACAGCCGCGATCTTCATGGGCTTTATTGCCCTTTTTTTAGGGCTCGTATTGGATGCTGAATACGATTCTGAGCAGGCCTGGATTATGGCCTCGGTGGTGTTGCCAGCGTTCGGTGTTCTCATATTCGGTAAGCCTTTGGCAAAGAGTCTAAGAAGTGAGTTGTCCCTGTCCCTTGGCGTTTTCCTCGTTCTGTTTGGAGGTTTCTCTTCAATCTTTCAAGACCTCTTCTCTTGGTCCGCATGGTTCAGCCCATTCTGGGTGATAACCGGGGCTTTGATGGTCTTCACCTCCTACGAGATCGAGAGGCTGGATGGGACCTTCATTCTTCGTGCGGCATGTGTTGGTGTAGGGGCATTTATTGCCATCTTCTGCCTAGCGGTTCTGATATCGGAGTATTCGACTCTTGGCGTATTGAAGGTAATAAGCTTGGCTCTCTGGCTGCTGTTCGGTGTCTTCCTGGTCTTATTGAGGTTCGAGAAGCAGGAATCATACGAGAGAGCTTTTATTGCGATAAGGAGCGCGTTACTTTCTGGCATAGGTGTGCTGTTCGTTCTGGTGGGGATTATATTGGCCCAAAACGGAAGATACATGGAATGCGGAGTGGAGTTTTTTATCGGTATCCCAATCATCTGGTATGGTTTTGTGGATGTGAAGGAATACGAACCTTCCCAGCTTGGGGTGATAACCTTCGCCCTCTTTTCCGAGGTATTTACCGTATTCTCCTTTGTGCTGACCTAGATGTCACCTACATGTATACGAAGCCATTATTATCCTCTTAGAGCGTATTTAGTTATGGAGCTGGAAGAGGATGAGCGTTAGTGGTGAGAATATCTTCTTTGGGACACGGTTTGGTCTGGACGAAGAGTTATTGAGGGTTCTGTCTTCACATACCCGCGTTGAGATCCTGAGAAACCTCAACCGAGGACAGATGACTTTGACTGATTTGGCCAAGCTATTGGAATTCTGCAAATCCACTGTTTTCGAGCATTTAAAAAGGCTGCTTGCAGCCGGACTCGTTTATAGAATCACGGGGAGGAAGTGGATCTATTATCGGCTTTCCAGAAAGGGAGACTACGTGGTTGGGATGATGGGGTGAGGTGGTTTCGATTCTTAGATAGACAGCTTTAAATACATTGTAGTGTATCGTATTGTAAGGTGAAATAATGCCTGTCACAACCATAAGGCTCGACGATGACGATCTGAAATTTTTGGAGGAAATCGCAGAGAGGCAATCTCTTGATAGAACAACCTTGATCAAAAGGGCGATAAAACTCGGGGTCCATGAAATATTACTAGAGGAAGCTTTGGGAAGATATCAAAAAGGTTCATGCAGTGCTTGGGAGTGTGCGAGAGAGGCTCAATTATCGTTATGGGAATTTCTCGAGGAACTCAAAAAGAGGGACATTGGATTTAAAGTGGACGAGATCGAGCTGAGAAATGCTCTGAGGGAATTATCGTGAAGGCCGCGATAAACGCCTCGCCATTGATTTTTTTGGCAAAGTTGGAGATGCTGGACTGTCTTCGGCTGTATGAGAATGTCTATACCACAGGTCTTGTGATTGAGGAGATCGAGATGGGCCTGCAGAAGGGATATCAAGAGGCGCTACTGATTAGGAAATTGATAGATCCCGGATTCATCATAGTGAAGAAGATCAAGAGTGAAAAGGAAGGGTTCGGTCTCCATCCTGGAGAGTTATCTGTCAACGACCTCGCGAAAAAGTTGAAGATAAAAGAGCTCATCATGGACGATAGAAAAGCCATTTCGGTCGCAAAATACTTCGGATTGAAAGTTGTGAGCAGTCCGTATCTTCTTTTGAAGAACCTGAAGGCAAAAAGGATTGACTACGAAGAATTTGTTGATGCTTTTGAAGGATTAATTGGTCTTGGCTATTTCATTTCCCCGAACCTTTATGTGAAGATACTGGAGAAGGCCAAGGAACTATGATTTTTTTTATTATATTCCAACCCTGATCTCCTTGTATTTATCGACTTTTTCTCGTCCCCTGGCCTTCCAAAAAAAAGGTATTCAATCCATATTTATTCTCCCTTTATCCTTCTGAAAACACGCAAGAAATTCTTGCCCAATATCCCCTCTATCTCATTATTAGAAAGACCCCTATCCAAAAGAAGTTGTGTAATTGCAGGAAAGTCGCTTGTGTCCCTAAAACCATTGGGAGTGGGTACTAAACCGTCAAGATCAGAGCCAATAGCTGCATGTCTTGCCCCAACAAGCTCCACCACATGGAGTATATGATCTATCACCAATGAGAGCGGTGCAGAATAATCTTTAGCAGTAAATCTTGGGGACACCATTATACCGATCACACCATCACGTTGGGAAACAGCTTTTATCTCCTCATCCATCACATTCCGCCATAAGGGAAAGAGCTTATGACAGTTGGTGTGGGACACGATCATGGGCTCCTTGACGTAATCCACTGCCTCCATGAAGGTAGGTGTGGCGGTATGTGCCAGATCAACAATTAAACGCAATCTGCGCATTTCGTCCAGTACCTCCTTCCCGAAATCCGCAAGGCCCGTAAACTTCGGTTTTTTATCATAACTTGAAATGGCAGCCTCATTGCTTTTAAAGTGGGTCAGTGTGACATAACAAAGGCCGCGTTTTTGCAAGATCTCTAAAACCGATTTGTCCCCTTCAATTCCGTGTAGACCCTCCAGACCCGGAAAAAGTGTGATTTTACCCTCACGTTTTGCCCTGATAAAATCCTCCGAGCTTCTTGCCAAACCGAGATTACCACCTGATCTGGCGATAACGCGATCCATGGCATCCATTACCCTCAACAGCCCCTGTTTTTTGGAGCGCCTTGAGCTCAACCATGGAAATGCGACAATACCTGGTCCAAGGGAATTGATCCCTCCCTTTTTAAGACGTGGTATATCCGTGAGGGGATGCAGCGGATTGAAATATCTAGGCGCGCTGTGCCGTCGGTTCATGTCGAATCCAAATAATGTGCAGAACATTAGAATATCGTTATGGAGGTCCACCACCAGCGACTTGCCATGGAGCTCTTTCGCTTCGTCTCCCACCTCAATTGAAGGATGATTCCGCATACCATCAAGATAGCCTCTTACAGCCATACCGATGCCCATAACTCAACCAGCTCACCATACGTTATCCAAAATAGAAAAAGATGACGTATGGAAACTCAATCGCGATCCAAAACCTGAACATCCTCCTCGAAGTAGCGGTGTAAACCCCGGGGGAGTTCTCGATAATCCACTTTCTTGATTGCGTCAGAGAAATCCACTGAATTGTAGGTGTTCCAAAAAAGTATCACCTTATCCTTCAGATCTTCTCGTTTAACGTCGGTAATGAGGGAAGCTAAAGTCTTGCCTGTATACGTGCCATCCAATTTGATGCCCTCAGTTTCCTTCATGAGCTTTATGGCCGCAACTCCCTCTTCGGTGAAGAGAGCATATTGCTTCCCGAAGTGATCCTGTCGGATTTCCAGGTCACTATCTGAAAAAAGCAGCTTTGGGAAGGAGAAATCCGCCTTGCAAAGCAGGGAATTGGTCTTGCGAATGAGCTTGAGCATACGCTTGGCATTGGCATACTTCGTCGGCGTGACCCTTACCGATACCACACGGGTCTTGAGGCCCAGAGCCTTTGCTCCCAGTGTTAACCCCGCTGCTGTTCCAACCGTACCCAAGGGGAAATATATACGATCAGGCTCTGAAATTGTTCCCTTTTTAATCTGCTCATACAATTCGAAAGCCGCATTCACAAAACCCAGAGTGCCTATCGGGGTGGAGCCACCCGGTGGAATCATCCGTGGAAAACTCTTATCACTGAGCCTATGGCGCAAAAGCTGATAGGCGCAGCCGAAATACAGGGCGGAAACATTGGGGTAGTGGTGGAGTTCCGCTCCACAACAATGGCTCATAAGAAGGTTTCGCCGGATATAGTGTGCATTGGGTTGTGGAAGTAGCATGGGGATACTTTTCAGACCAAGTTTTTTTGCATAGATGGATGTGGCGAGGGTGTGATTGGAGCCTGCGTAACCGAAGGTCAGCAGGGCCTTGGACCTGATGGTGTCTCCGAGAATGAACTCAAGTTTTCGCACCTTGTTCCCCCCGTAGAGATCGCCGCTTTTATCGTCCCGTTTGACGTAGAGGTTCCTTAAGCCGAGTTCCTTACCAAGAGCATCCATCCTTTCGATAGGAGTGGGGAATTTTCCCAGGGAAACGTAGGGGATGTTCTTGCTCAGTTTCGGATAATGCTCAAACAGAGGGATCATCTAACCGGTAATCCCTCTCGTCGAACATTAATCTTTTCTATAGTGGAGGACATAACTATTTGACGCTTTAACTCTGTCCTCCACAGCTAGTGGAAGACGCACAGTGTAGTCAAAGACGAAACGTTTTATACTTTTGGTTGAGTCTTTGATTGTATGTGGCGGACGAAATTATTAGTTTGGAGAGCTATGTCCGCCACTATAATCAGGAATTTACGTCTTCCACTATAATTAGGACCAAGTTGACCATTATCGGATAAATCGCCAATTTATTAATCAACAAGACTTAAATGCAATGAACTGTATGGGTTTATATCAATTACCCAGATAAATGGAGTGTTTGATTGGCCAAAAGGCGATTTGTATCCTCGAAGGCACGAATGAAGAACAAGAACAGACCAGATTACCAGAAGGAAGCAAAGCTGAACTTAAGGGCCATTATCAGTTTTAAATACTATCTTAGGCAGATTTTGGAAGATTCGTCAATGAATGAGGATTTTACCAATTCGTTCATTGCCAACCTTATCACCAAAGGCTCACGAGGGTCATTGGAGGAGGCGAAAGGCTATGTAAGGTCTCTTACCGACCAAGATATCTTCACGGACAAAACCTCAGAGGAGATTTGCAAGCTCCTCGACAGGAACAGGAAATACCGATAAATTGTGTCCGCTTTCACAACTTTTCGTTCTTTTCGTTTTTTTGTGAAAACCGCAATGTGTCTAGGTGATTACCATTGGACGATTGCATTAAACTTGTAAATTAGTGGTTATCAGCCACTTAAAATATAGCTAATTTACAAGTCGTTACACTTGACTCTACACCTTACCTAATCAAGTGCAACAAGATAGTAATTTTCCAACATATAAGGGCTTTAAATCAAACATCTATTGGCAAATGGACGGATAATCTAGCATAAGATATTTGTATAACCAATACACATATAGGAACGGATTTACATGTTGCCTTTTAAACTCGATAATAAAAAAGCAATCCTGTTAATAGTCCTGCTTTTACTTCTGCCCATCTTGGGATATCTTCTTTGGGTCTCACCTTCTCTTTTGGGACGATCGGCAGATATCGAACTTTACCCCTTGGAGGTACAATCCGGGATGTTGACAGAGTTTACCGTTAAAACTGGCGGAAACAAAGGCGTGGTTCGTCTTCCTTCAAGCACCCTCCCCGTAATCGATGGCAAGGTATCCACAGTGCAGAACTTGAGCTTTGAAGATAACGAGTTCACATTCTGGGCCATAATCCCTCCAACCGCTTCCATGGTCAACATCACGGTGGATTTAGGGCAGCATTCGAAAACCTTCCAGATTCAGGCAAGTAAAGGTGCAAAAACCTTTGTTTCAGGGGAGCAGGTCCACGAGAGAATGGAATATGTGACCGATTATTCAAACAATATGTTCCGCCGCGTGACCTCCCATCCACAACTTGAGAGGGGGGCAAGGTACTTCGAGGGCTTATTTACGAGTTTTGGGCTGGAAGCCGAGGTGGTGAGGTACTGGGACGAATCAGGTGATTCCCCCAGGGATAGAGTTATTGGAATGATGATCTGGAATGTGGTGGCCTATCATTGGGGTGAGAATACGAAGGAGTGGATAGTGCTTGGGGGACACTACGATGTGGCTCCAGGTACCATCGAAGGTGCCTACGACAACACAGGTGGCTCGAACCTGGTGGTGGAGGTCGCAAGGGGTATTTCGCAAATAAAGACCAACAAGACCATAGTATTCGGGCTCTGGGCCGGGGAGGAGGAAGGATTGTGGGGTGCCTCGGAATTTGTGGATTCAATACCTGAGGACGTTACGGTAAAGGCCTACTTGAACTTCGATATGGCGGGATTAAATTACCCTGCCCCGTACGAGCTGCAGGCATTAATCGGTCCGGATGAGGATCCAGAATTAATCGAGCAGGGAGCATTGATCAATTTGACCAACAGGACCGCATATGAAATCCTGGACTATCCAAAAGAGACCGGGGTTCTCGTCACAGAGGACCCTTTTGGTCGCAGCGACCATGTGCGTTTCCAAAATATTGGCGTATCCACGGTATTTTTCTTCGGGGCTGGTGATGATGAATATTCTGCCTACCATTCCCCGGATGATACGCTTGAGGAGATGGAGAGGGTTGCAGGGAGCAAGGAACTTTTGATCGGTGGTTTCGAAACCGTGGCCTGGATGGGATTCTACCTGACAGTCCTTCTGGATAACGACGATACCGTGCATCAGAATATTTAGGGTGATTGTGGATCTAATTGCTCCCAAAACGTCTCTTGATTCGGATTTGATCCTCTTCCGGTTTCTGGCGTCATCATTCTATATAAATACGTTATTTGAAGATAACAAATATTCAATTCTTTCTAAGATCCCTTCAATGGATAAGGCGTCTTTGAATTTTTTCAGAAGCTCCTTATCCTGTGTTACCAAAGTGGCTTGATTTTTCTTACTTAATGCCACATGAACCCCATCATAATAGGTTATATTATTTTTCTGTGCTAATTTTAACGCTTCATACGCTAAGCCATCATCAAGATGTGTAAATTCGATGTCGAGCAAAAAAAGTAGTTTGATATATCTGCTTCCGTCCTTCTTCTTTTTTCCCAAATTTTTCCAAATGGTATTTCCGACCTCATAGATTACCAAATCCGATGCCAAGAATTCCATGTCCATTGCGTCCTGAAGCTCCATGAGCTTTATGGCTTCATCTGATCCTGCCTCCTTAAAAAAGAGCTTTGCGACCACTGAAGAATCCAGAACCAGTTTCATCGCGAATCCCTATCCTCTCTTATTAGATCTTCGGTGGATTTCCCTTTTGTTTTCAATCTATTTTTTTTAAGCCACGATATGGTATTTCTTGAACGCTCCTTCTTCAATTCCCTGATAAGTATTTTTTTGAGGTATTCCCCGGGTTGATATCCAAGTTCCTCAATATTCTTCTTTATGTCATCATCGACCCTGATGGATATGGTAACACTCATGTTTACACCTTTGTTTACATATATGTTTACATAGTTATAAACATTTTGTTTACAATATTGCCACTAAAATACATTTCCTTCCCAATACGGCGTGGATTTACATTGCCACTGATGTTTTGTTGTATGTGACATTCACTCATTATTTCTCATTTAGGTCACACACACACATAATCAAATTCTCCACTATCAGATTGGGTGAACCGTATTTGATCATATTATGTCTTCCCTCAGGATGAACCCAACCTCAAGGAAGGACTGGAGAGTCCTGAAGGTTACAGGTATATAGTGGAGGTTCCTCCTGGTATCCCCTATTAATATCGCGCAGTAGTGGTTTGGTTTCAAGACTCTGAAACACTCCCTGGCCACATCTTTCATCTCCTCCGCGAACTCTTTGATTGAATGGACATTTGAGAGGTCTCCCTCGATCCTTTCTTTTGAGTAAGGAATTATATTTGCATAGGGTGGGTGAGTAGCTATTAAATCAATTGACTCGGAGG
>JAZGAR010000152.1:0-5294 GCA_036475875.1 Thermoplasmata archaeon | reverse complement strand
AGATCAGAGTGGAGGTAGTGTAGATATTCTATTTCTTTTGATGCTGTTATCCACCCATATTGCAGGTACGATTATGAAAAATAATTTTGATAAATAACAGGTTCTATTTTATTAAGAATATCGTAGGATGTGAAGAACCACTGGTCTATATACCAGTGGCATCTAACGGACCAGTGGTTCTGCACACTAATTCCGCCAGTCTTAACCACCAGTCACATAGACTGGTGGAATGTCGGTTTAAACCTTGTTCCAACAACGCAATAGGAACCATATATTTGGAGGGGTTTTAAGGGTGGTTGTTAGGCCTTCTAAAGCCAAAGAGTTGTCTGAAGGATGCGCCTATCGAAATATGACGATTCAGGATCATTCATAAAAAGGAGTGCCCCCAATCCTGGATTCGTAGGATTTGATGAATAGGTCATTAATCCCTGAATCTGGTGTCGATATGCCCGGATTGGGGACACTATATTTTAGTACCTCAAAGTTTTTATGTTTTTCGGTGGGACAGACTCGCTTCAATTGTTGTAATATCACACGCCATTGAATATCTCATCCCATCACCCGACGATTGAACAGAACCAAATATATAAAACTATATATATCTGAAAACCAATACCCTATAAAATGTTTACGGGATGCATGATTGGTGGGATGCAAAGATTCCGGTTAGTGATGATGGTGTAGTTGGAGTCATACTGGCCATCAAAATTTCGCTGACCTGATCTCTCCATACTTTTCATGGGTTTCCGTTTAATATAGTACAAGAATAGGAGGTACTTAATATGAAATCGATAGTTCAGGAGGCTTTGTCGAGAAATGTAAATATGCAGAATATACAAGAAACTAAACCCGAGCCACCATCCCAACACCTAGCGGTGGATGCTGAGCTGGAGCAAATGCTCCGAAAACTGAAGACGAACATTAAGATCATTGGCTGCGGAGGTGGAGGTTCCAATACCATAAACAGGTTAGCTGAAGAGGGTATAATAGGCGCAGAACTCATCGCAACAAATACAGACGCACAACATCTCTTGTCGATTCAGGCGCCCCGCAAGATTCTGTTGGGAAGAAGAGTCACCCGTGGATTGGGAGCAGGAGCATTACCCCAGGTGGGTGAAGATGCGGCGAGAGAGGCTGAGGAGGAAATACGAATTGCAATTACCGGTTCCCATATCGTGTTCTTAGCATGCGGGCTTGGCGGTGGTACTGGTACAGGAGCGGCCTCCGTTATCGGGGGCATTGCAAAGGATGCAGGTGCCTTGACTATAGCGTTTGCAACCTTTCCCTTTAAAGGAGAGGGGAAACTCAGAATGGAGAACGCTAAGTACGGCCTGGACAAGCTGAGGGATGTTGTGGATACCGTTATTATAATACCAAACGATAAGCTCCTTGAACTCGTGCCTAGACTATCACTGAACGCTGCGTTCAAGGTTGCAGACGAGATTCTGATGCGTTCTATCAAAGGGCTGACCGAGATCATCACAAAGCCTGGATTGGTTAACCTCGACTTCAACGATTTGAAGACCATTATGAAGAGCGCAGGTGTGGCAATGATTGGGCTTGGCGAATCAAGCTCAGAGGGAGAGGACAGGGCGTTGGAGGCTGTGAACGAGGCTCTGAACTCACCTCTCTTGGAAATGGACATAAGCGAGGCAACCGGTGTTTTGGTCAATGTTACAGGCGGATTGGACATGACGGTTAGCGAAGCGGAAAGGGTTGCCGAGGAGATTCATGCCCGGGTAAATTCCAGCGCAAGGATCATCTGGGGCGCGGCAGTCGATCCTACATTGGAGAACACTGTCAGGGTCATGCTCGTCGTAACAGGAGTGAAGTCGAAGCAGGTTCTGGGCAAGAGGCAGTTCTATGAGGGAATAGAAAACGTAGGTATAGATTTCGTGCAGTGATGGAATCTATACTACCCTAAATATACTTGTAACCACAATGATACTGAAAACTATGCTGACCATCTTCGATTTCATCTACTACTCTCCCCTATCGCCGACTTTCTTAGAAACGCCCTTCCCACCGGTCCCTCCAGGCCTTGATGGTAATTATGTCTCTTTGTATATTTAATAATTCCCCCCAATTACGCCTAAATATCAACAAATGCACCTATCGACCGAAACCTTTTATATTTCAAAAGGCATTCACGGGTGAAATTTCTTGGAGGTTTAAAATGAAATCTATTGTCCAGGAGGTATTGTCACGTTCAACCACGGAAACAGTGGCCCCTGAAGAGATCAAAACGGAGAGAGCTTATACAGCAGATGATGAGGAACTCGAGCGCGTGCTCGCAGGACTGAAAACCAACATCAAGATCGTCGGATGCGGCGGCGGCGGCTGCAACACCATAAACAGGTTGGTGGAAGCCGGAGTATTGGGCGCGGAACTGTACGCCTTAAACACCGATGCCCAGCACCTTCTCACCATTCACTCCCCAAATAAGATACTGTTGGGAAGAAGAACCACACGCGGTTTGGGGGCAGGGGCTTTGCCCCAGGTAGGAGAGGAGGCCACAAGAGAGGTCGAAGAGGACATTAGATCCGCATTGACTGGCAGTGATATCGTATTTATCACCTGCGGGCTGGGTGGTGGCACCGGGACCGGAGCAGCATCTGTAATTGCAGGTATAGCCAAGGAGGCAGGTGCTTTGACCATAGCCATCTGCACGACCCCGTTTCGAGCCGAGGGAATAGTAAGGATGGAGAACGCCGAATACGGAATAGAACGCCTCAGGGAGTTGGCCGATACCGTCATAATCATTCCTAACGATAAATTACTCGATCTGGTGCCAAGACTATCATTGAATGCCGCGTTCAAGGTTGCTGACGAAATTCTGATGCGCTCCATCAAAGGCATAACCGAGATAATCACAAAACCTGGATTGGTGAACCTTGACTTCAACGATTTAAAGACGATTATGAAAGGCGGTGGTGTGGCGATGATAGGTCTAGGCGAGGCGGAATCGGACAACAGGGCAATTGAAGCTGTGAATGAGGCGTTGAGCTCGCCGTTGCTTGAAGTGGACATCAGCGATGCCACAGGTGCCTTGGTGAACGTTACAGGCGGATTGGACATGACAGTTTCCGAGGCTGAGGCCGTGGCTGAGGAGGTTCACAGCAGGGTAAGCTCCAACGCGAGGATAATCTGGGGAGCGACTATTGATCCCTCGATTGATCAGCGAATCAGGGTCATGATCGTCGTAACTGGTGTTAAATCCAAGCAGATTCTCGGGCCAGGTAGGGATAGAGCTGGGAGCGAGATAGGTATAGACTTTGTGAAGTGAACCTTTTTATACGAAATGGGCTATAGAGACCTATGAAAGCTGAGGGTAAAGTATGAAACTCAATATCATGAAAAAATCTTGGGAGTTACAGGGAAAGATCGAAGATAGAACAAAATACATCGGTAGAGGGAAGTACGGTAGAGTATTGAAGATGGCCAGAAAACCGAGCTCAGAGGAATACACGAAAACCCTACAGATCACCGGTTTGGGTATCGTATTGCTGGGCGGCATCGGATTCTTGATTTTCTGGATATGGACGACGGCACCTGGTTTTTTTGGTAACCTTTTCGGATTTTAAGATTCTAACTTGGTATTGAGTTTGATGGAATAGGTGTGGTTATGCAAGGCGATGAGGGAGAAATGCAGGGGAAGGAACCAACAGGGGTGGACGAAAAAGTAGCAAAAGAGGCCGACAAGAAGCCCAAGAAGACTCCGGCTAAAGAAGAGAACTCTAAAAAGGAGCTTGTAAATGGTTTTGGCGTGGAGATGAAATGCGAGGAGACTAAACATCATATCATAGCCGGTAAAATCATTGGGTTCGATCTGCATATCAGAAATAAAGGAAAGAAAAAAGACAAATTTCACATCACAATAAATACAATTAACCCACTCAGATCAGAGGAATCACCTGAATGGTTTATCAAGCTGTTTCGTGACAGAGATGAATTGTTTGAACTGGAGATGGAGGATAATCTTGAAACCGATTTTGGAGTGAATGGCGGCGAAACAATAAACTTGAGGATAGAGATAATGGCACCGCACAGCGTTGATTATGGTGAAAGAGTGGACATGGTCATTACCAGCACTTCAAAAGGGGATCCTGCACAATCTGATTCCATATCCTTTGCTATACTCGTTCGGCAGAGCATTCTCGCAATTAAGACCTCCATAGGCCATGAGAGGGCTGTTGCTGACACTTTATACAACAGGGCAAAGAGAAAGGAGACAGGGATATTTTCCATTCTCTCGCCTGAAAAACTTCGTGGTTATGTTCTGGTAGAGACTTTAAACCCTGACGGCCTTGGTAAGGTTGTAAAGGGAATAAAACGGGCTCGGGGTGTGGTGGAAGGAGATATTCCGTTCAGAGAGATCGACCATTTTCTCACACCCAAACCCCTGGTTGCCGGAATAGTTGAGGGGGATATCGTGGAACTGATCGCCGGGCCCTTCAAAGGTGAAAAGGCTAGGGTCCAGCAGATAGACGAGTCGAAAGAAGAAATAACGGTGGAGCTTTTTGAGGCTGTGGTACCGATTCCCATCACAATCAGGGGCGATCATGTCAGAGTTTTGGAGACAGAAGGACGGTGATTCTAAAATGGCTGAGATTCTAGAGGTTCTCGTTGAAGGAGGTAAGGCCTCCACTGGCCCACCTGTGGGTCCGGCTTTAGGCCCCTTGGGTTTGAATATCGTGGAGGTTGTAAAGGAGATCAATGAAAAAACCAAGGCCTTCGAGGGAATGAAGGTCCCTGTAAAGTTGACAATCGATACAACAACGAAAAAATACGAGATAACAGTGGGCACACCACCAACGTCTGCCCTCATACTCAAGGAACTTGGATTGGAGAAGGGCTCCAAGGACCAAAGAGAGGAGAAGGTAGGCGACCTGACCGTGGAGCAGGCAAGGAAGATAGCTTTGATCAAGCGGGACTCCGTGCTGGGTGCAAACCTCAAAGAGAAGGTGAAGGAGGTAGTAGGAAGCTGCATCTCCATGGGAGTGACCGTAGAAGGCAAGGACCCAAGAGAGGTGCAAAGAGATATAAACGACGGGAAGTACGATGGTGTGCTTACGGCTTCGGGTTGAACAAGGAATTTACTTTCCTCAATAACTTTTTTGTTAAGTCATATCATGAGGTTGGCTTTTGTAGGTAAAAAAAGGTGGAGGAGGGGGATGGAGTGCGGTTAAGAAGTCAAATTATGGTTATTATATTAAGAGAGGGGGGTTGAAGGTGGGGAAATAGGTTAAAATATAGATGGTTTTATGCAATCGTAGGTCGTCGATAATTCATCC
>JAZGAR010000151.1:0-3847 GCA_036475875.1 Thermoplasmata archaeon | reverse complement strand
TTAAATATGACCACATCAAATCCGGCGTATTTCATCTCTGAAGCAAAGAACCCTCCACCACTTGAGGCAAAGTACCCGCCCGTAAGGGGGGACTTAAAAAAGACTTTCCAACGGGAAAAAGACTGGGCGGTGGTGCCTCCCAGAGGACCGCTGAAAAAGAGGAGTTCGTTATCCTCCCCAAGAGGATCCACTTTGGGCTTCAGGTCATCATAAAGTAATTTGGCGCCAAACCCCCGCCCACCGATATAATCATGGATGAGTTCCTCACTCAGGGGTTCTTCTTTAAAGGTGCGATCAGTGAGATTTACACGTAAGATTCTATTTTGATACCCGGGCATAAAAAAATACCTCCATTTTAGTTATTCTAATAATTTAACGTCTCGGAATTTCTATAACTTATTGAAATTTAATGTATTTATTTGGGTTCTGAGTTGTTGCCTTAACCATGGAATGAAGTGGAATGCGGAAGTGGGAGTGTGGAATTCGGAATTAAAAGAGAAGGAAAAGTTTACGCTGCTTATTTCCCCCTTCCGCATTCCGAAATCATCATTCACGTAATATTCCAACGCTCCAGTAGTCCAGTATTCCCACCGGGGCGTAGGACCCTATGGGCCGGAGGCCAATTGGGGCGAAGCCCCTAAGTTTTCAATGCATACTATCGGAAACCATTGGCCTGTCAAGGTTTTGTTCTTCTCCATTACCCATGCGACCATCATTTACCCGCCGGTCTTATGGCGGGATTGCCCGCATTGCGTTCCCCAAAGTCCTGACACGCAAGATCAACAAGGCCCAATAAAACAAGGGGAAACGAACTCGACTTTTTATATCGGAAGTTTAGGAGGGTATCAAAGGTTGTAACGGGGCAATTGACCGGCAGCTTAGCTGTCCGTGTCCAATTGCATACTAGAAATTTTTTTCATTATCCGTTCTTTTTCGGTAACTGAAAAATCATTCCCATATATTCGTAAAAAAAGCTCTCCTCGCAACCTTGATGGGTCGAGGTGTTGTCTGTCCTTTAGAAGTCCTGATATTGCGAGCTTTTTAACCGAATCATACATTCTACTTGCCATTCTCAAACGTTCTAAGGGCGATTTAGATAACAACATTTCATTATAGAGTTGTTTTATTTTTGCTGAAGTATCATTCATTATCCTTTGCCCTTTTCAAGAGTTGGTCGATTCCAAGGACAGCAGCCCATTTTTTCATATATGCCCAGTCAAGTTCTATAACCAGATCAATGTCTCGAGTCATCCTAGGCATAGAATATACGGCCATCGCCATCGAACCAGTCATCATATAAGCTATACCAACAGAATCCAGCCGCGATGCTATTAATTTGACAAATTCGAGTTGGTCATCCATTTTATAACCTTAATCCTAGCGCCTGAACTCACAGTCGCTGCAACCTGGTGCAGTTAATTGTTTTGCATTTTTCTATTGTACTTTTTCGAATTTAACTAATTTTCCCTTCCTCTTTTTTGTACCTTTTTCAGATTTAACTTTCGATAGCAAATCTCGCATGTCTTGAACGGTGCCCTTGAATTCGGGCAAGGAGAATAATGCTAAATCGTCGCTCATGTGTTCGTCCCGGTGGCTTCCTGAACCCATTCGTAGAACTTTGTCTTCAAGAGCGGGCTATCCATCCAAGACTGGTCGGGTTCGGGATCTTGGATGACTTCTTCGACGGATTTGAGTCGTGGCATAGGCTTTGAACTGATGTGTCCTTTGCCCGTCACCCATCGAACCTGCCGGACCTCCTGTATGGCGCGGACGATGAGGTTGGTCATCTTGCAATCACCGAGGCAATAGTCCATTACCTCCTGATGATTTCCTGCACGCCATTGCTTTGGTGCGTCCGCGCTGTCCATGAGTTTCTCTTGCGCGATGCCCATTCCTTCTGCCACTTTTCCCAGCCCGACGGGGAAACCGGCCTGGTTGAAGAACTGGAACATGGGGTCGTAGCTCTTCAGAGCGATACGTGCGGCGAGGGCCAGGTCATCGGCCTGATGGCCGATCCATTTCAGGTCGAAACCCAAGCCATTCCACGCGCACACCACGAACCCTTTTTCTTGCATCTCATCGAGATACTCAAGCAAATCATGAGCACATTCCCGCGTCAGGTTCAACGCGGGACGACCCTCCTCATCGTCCGAATACCACACCCGCTCCTCACCGTTGTGTATCGCCGTCGCCCCCACCGAAATATGAAACGGCGCATACTTCTCTATGTCCTCGTGCTTCCCGAGCTCGAAGACATCCGAGATCTCTATGTCAAAGCTCAGTAATTTCATGCCTTATCCTGGTCTAACCAGTTAGTAGATAGTTTCTGTATAACCCTAATTGAGCCAAAGCCCAATTAAGGAGCTGTCAGCGATCAGCACTCAGCTAACGAATTTGAAACGTGGATATATATCTCACCTATGTCAGTTTTATGAACTTTGGGTTGAAAAGTACTAAGCTGACCGCTAATGGCTGAATGCTGATTGCTCCCAATTGAGCGTTTTCGCTCAATTGGGGTCCCAATAACTTCCGTCAAATTCGTCACTTGAGTCCATTACAAAGATCGCTGATTTGATGTGAATATGTCCGATTTATTTCCCTTCCTTCTGATCCCCTGGAGTAAAGCAACAGTATCCGATTTTGTCAGACTCTCTCTTGGCCTCCTTCCATTCTTCATCCGTTAACACTTGAAGGGCGATCTGATAGAGGATGTTGTCCTCCTTGAAGATGTGGCTTTCAAGTTCTGTCGTCAAATATTCCCCTAATTCAATAACCTTTTCCTTTATCCCCTTAAATTCATAGTCTTCGGGGTTATGTGCGAGTTTATAGAGCTCCTGTTTTCTTTTTCTGAATTCCACGTGATCCATCCTGAAAACCTTGGACGGTTCAGTTATGCCGTGCTTCTCTAATTTTGGGAATAAGGATTCCTCTTCCCTCTGGTGGTGGCTTTCCGCTTCCACTAAATGGTGTGAAATGTCCTTTAACTTTTCCAGGTCCCGGCTCATGCCTTCAAAGCTATCGATTTTCTTTAATCTCTCCACAACGGCGCCTAACTCGTTTAAGCTTGCAAGAATAATCTTGTGTTATTCCATGAAGGTATTCACTGGATGGGGTGCTTCAACCTCTATCCTCTTGGCTACAAGACTATCTCTTAAAACCTCAAGGTGTATGTCGCATAAGCTTTTTCTAATCTCATCATGAGAAACCCCCTCTTTTATCAGTTCCTGCTCCATAATCCCTAAGGTTTTGGCGTCAACTGCCTGGAGGAGTTTCTTTGCTTTCTCTCTGGTTTCCTCAGAGACTTCACCCTCTTTTAGTTCCTGCAATATTTCCTTAAATTGCTCTTTTTTATCTTCTCCGGGAGCAATTCTTTTTACAACCAGAATCCATTCTTCAGGCCCTTCCTTCTCATAGGAAATCACGAATTCGTTGCGCGCATTTAACATGTAAACCAAGGGGAGCGGGTTGAACTCCAAAATAATCTTCAGAATTTCTTCTTTTTCAAGTTCTTCAATGCTTGGGAAAATCAATGCCTCCCTCTCATGATGCTCAAGTCCCCTGGGATCAATTATTTTCATCTCGTTCATTTTAGCCCCTTTTTTCTATTATTTTCAGCCAATTGTTAATTACCTTTCTCTCTAAAAAGATACCTGAAGATGTTATCATGTCCACTCTTCTTCTTTTCGCCCATCCCTTTTCACTCCATCACTTCAGCTTTCTTTCTCTAAACTCTCTTTATCTTCACGATCCAATCAATCGGCCCTTCCTTCTCGTATTCCCACTCAAACTTTCCCTTCTGTTCCGCCTCAAATTGATAGTAGAGTGGCTTAGGATCATGGTCATTAAT
>JAZGAR010000150.1:0-28604 GCA_036475875.1 Thermoplasmata archaeon | reverse complement strand
TACCAACTTAATTCTTCTGTTTTTTCTTTTGATTTCCATCCTTCCCGCTTCAAAAAGATAGATCGCCTCTATAAGACCGAGTTTTAGTGCACCACCGGATTGCGGTGTGCCGTAACTCCCTTTGTTGTAGATTTGGCTTGCTTCTTTTTCGTCCTCTATCATCACGAAGTCATCCATTAAATACCCAGGCAAATTCCCAACCTCTCATTCATCTATAAATCGCATCCGTCATTCGCACTGTCCTCATTGCCTCTTTAACATCGTGAACCCTTACGATGTCTGCGCCGTTCATGATACACATGGTAATAGTTGCAAGGGTGCCCTCCAACCTTTCATCTACGTCCAAACCTAACGTGTCACCTATGAACGATTTTCTCGAAGTTCCGATGAGGATTGGCATCCCTAACTCTTTCAGTTCGCCAAGCTTTCGGATGATCTCGTAGTTGTGCTCTGTGGTCTTTCCAAAGCCTATGCCGGGATCGATTATTATCCCATCCCTTGCCACACCCTTAAATACCGCAAATTCTACCCTGTCTCTCATGAATTCCTTGATCTCATCCATCACGGAGTGAAAGGAGGGGTTAAGTTGCATGTCTTTTGGAGTTCCTTTCATATGCATCAACACCATTGGTACATCATGCTCCACAGCAACATCCGCAATTTTCGAATCAAAGCGCAACGCCGAGATGTCATTGATTATTGATGCACCCCTATCAAGTGCAGCCTTTGCCACCCCTGATTTGCAAGTATCAATGGAGATGGGGACCTTTACCTCTTTGGCAATTCCCTCAATGACCGGTATAACCCTCCTCATCTCTTCCTCCAGAGTCACGGGATCTGAGCCTGGCTGGGTCGACTCTCCTCCAACGTCGATGATATCCGCGCCCTCCTTTGCGAGGCGCTTTGCATGTTCTATGGCTTTTTCGGCATCAAGGAAGCGCCCGCCATCGGAGAAGGAGTCAGGAGTCACGTTCACTATTCCCATTACAAGAGTTCTTCTCCCGATCTCCAAGGTATGGTTTTTGCAATTGATCAACCTCATCGCCATGCATCTACCTCTCATAGCCTTAAACTCGATATAGTCGTCCTTTATTTTAAATTATAGGTCGGGCATTCACATCCCCACATCCCAATAAATTTCCTTTCCCCCTGGGAAACTTGCCCCGATACCAACTTTTTTATCCTCGAACTGTTATAGAGAGACGAGGTCGAAGAACATGTTGGCTGAGTTTTCCATCGTGCCTATAGGAAAGGATGTCAGTTTGAGCAAATACGTGGCCAAAAGCCTGGATTTAATCGATAAAAGCGGTCTTGGCTACAGAATCAACCCCATGGGTACAGTGGTTGAAGGGAATTGGGACGAGGTGATGGGATTGATAAAAAAAAGCCATGACGTCATACTAAAGGAGTCTGAAAGGGTCGTGACCACAATAAAGATCGATGACAGGAAGGGCGTGACAAACGCTCTAAACAGGAAGATAAAGAGCGTTGAGGAAAAGTTGGGAAGAGAGCTTAAGAAGTGAAGTTTGTAAAAAGCGTATACCCAGCTTAATCAACAATAGCACCGTTAATAAGGTCGAATGTCCAAAATTTAAAAAATCAAAAACATTATATATAGACATTTATATTTCCAACTTGAAGGTACAAATGCCAGTGTAACACGAGATATAGCTTGATTCCTCAAAAAAACGGTGAAACCATGGCAAACTTGGAGGCAGGTTCGGTGGAACAGAAACCCAAGAGATTGCTCTCTCCTATCATAATATTAACACTTGCCTTGATATTCATGATATGGCTGATGCTATTGTTTACCAACAAGGACTTCTATAATGATTTTGGGATGGACTTAAACAAACAACTGTGGGTTTACTTTGGCTCCTTTATTATGATCGTCTTTATCATCATACTTCTTGTGGCTGGTTTTCCCGCAAGAACACCAACAGCTGAACCTACCTTCGCCTCAGCACAAATGACAGCTCTTCCGCAAGCCGTGGGCGCGCAAACAACAGGAGGCGCTGTCGTTACTGCGGTACAGCCTGTTCAAGTTGCCAGTGAAATGGCGGTGGTAGAGGCCGAACCGCTCGTGGTCGAGGCTGAAATTGTAGAAGTCGAGGCTATCGAGGAGGAAGAGGTGGAAGCACCGAAGGATTTAAAGACGAAAAAGCCAAGACTTATTGAGTATCCAAAGAAAGTGCCCGGTGGTGTATATGGTGATACCATAGTAAGGGTAGATCCTAGAACGAAGCTGAACCTAAGAACGTTGCTGGTTAGATCTTGCTTGATATGCGACCGTCAGGGCAAATGTTGGGAGGAGGTCATGGATACCATCCCAAGAGATGTGTTTTTGGAGAACATAGACTGTAAGAAGGGACTTCGCAAACTCAAAGGTCATGGAGAGGAAGGAGAAAAGCGAAAAAAATTGAGGAAGAAGATGGTGAAGAAGGCAAAAACAAACGAGTGAGACGAAAGAAGAGACTAAATTATCTGAAGTTGTATTTTAATTCCCTTGACTCACTCTCGAAGAGGGTCCTTTTGTTGAAATCTCCGGTTAAGATAACAACGCGTTTATTCTTCACAACAATTTTTAAGTAGTAAAAAGAACATGCATTCCTCTCCCTAGTAATGCCTTGGAGGCTATGAATGGCAAGAATTCACTCAAGAAAGAAGGGAAGATCCTCATCCACCAGACCATTTCGACCTGAGAAACCTGAATGGGTAGTTATGAAGCCAAAGGAGATTGAAAGGATGGTATTACGGCTAGCAGATGAGGGATACTCCACCAGCGTATTAGGCATGAAACTTCGTGACCAATATGGCGTGCCAAGTGTGAAACTCAGTGTAGGGAAGAGCATATTAAAGATACTTGCTGAGAATAAAAGGACCCCGAAACTGCCTGAGGATATAAGGAACCTCATGAAAAAGGCTGTAAATCTAGGTGAGCATTTAGCAGAGAATCCTAAGGACCTCCACAACCGGAGGGCATTGGGACTGACAGAAGCTAAGATCCGAAGACTCATGCGATACTATAAAGTAAAAGGCACCTTGCCCAAAGATTGGAATTATGACCTTAAGATGGCGAAGCTTCTAGTCGAATAATTCGACTATTTGATTCTTATACATGTTACAGTATTCTAATAATTGGAACTATCTCTGAAGAAGGAGGACAATCTGAGTTGAAGCTTGAGAACAACGTTCCTTTGCCACTCCTAAACAGACTGAAAAAAGGAAAAGAAAGGTTGCTCAAAGAAAAGCACACCATCAGGATTATTTCACACTATGATGCAGATGGCATTTGTGCCGCTGGGATTCTTTGCCGTGCCTTAATCCGTGAGGGTCTTAAATTTCATGTTACCTTGACCGGAAATTTAAAGGATGAATTCATTGATTTTTTAAAAAAGCAGGATTACACAACAAACATATTTTGCGATATGGGAAGTAGCAGGTTGGAAAGTCTTTCGGAGTTAGCGGGACAAGTGATCATATTGGATCATCACTCTGCTTTGCAGGACTCTGAAGAACCGCTTCTAATCAATCCGAATTTTTTTGGGATGGATGGCACCTATGATGTTTGTGCTTCAAGTCTCGCCTTCATGTTCGCCATAGTTATAAACGAAAATAATTGGGATTTGACAACACTGGCTCTAGCGGGATGTATAGGCGATAAGCAGCACTTAAGCGGCCTGAAAGGCTTCAATGCATACATGGTTGATATGGCGAAAGAAAAAGGTATCGTCGAAGAGAGAAGGATGCTGAAGTTGAGCGGTAATAAGCTGAAAAAAGCACTTGTTGAGGGTTTAGATCCCTTTATCAGAGATATGTCGGGCAGAGAGGATAAAGTCTTAGAATTTTTAAAAAAAATGAACCTCGATTTGTATCATAAAATCGAGGATTTGGATGAACGGCAAATGCGGTTGTTGACCTCTGCTGTAATCGTTAGACTTTTGTCGCAAAATGTTCGGCCTGAGATTGCAGAAGATATTGTTACAAAAAAATACTGGCTTTTTCACTGGAACCTATATGCCAGTGATCTCTCAAACTACGTCAATTCTTGCGGTCGCATGGAGAATATGGGCACCGGTTTAGCGCTTTGTCTCGGAGATGAGAAGGCCCTTTTAAGAGCGATAGAATTGAGAAAGGCCTATAAAGACGAGCTTAGAGGAGGACTGCTTATGCTAGAGGCGGAGGGACCCCATGAGATGCGGAACATACAATTTTTCTATACAAAAAACCCTTCGCTTGCAGGTGCGAACGCAGGTTTGGGCATGATGTATCTTTTCGATCAGGAAAAACCCACTTTCGCGCTAACTGTTCTTGATAAGGAGACAAAGGTTTCCAGTAGAGGAACCAGATATCTCGTTTTAAAAGGACTTGATTTGGCCACAGCCTGCAGAGAAGCAGCGAGGGAAGTGGGTGGAAGAGGAGGAGGGCACCCCATCGCCTCTGGAGCTACCATACCCAAAGGAAAGGAGGAGGCTTTCTTAAACCTTCTGAATGAGATCGTTGGTAGGCAGCTAAAGGGAGTGAATGAAGGTTAGATTCTACTCAAATATGAATTTCTATTTATCCCTTTCTTCACCATTTTCCAAATCAACATACAGAAAAGCAATAATATGGCAATCCACATATCATTTTAAGATAACTAGCCAGGAACGTGATTTCCTTTGATTGAGCAGCCTGTGGACAACGATATCTTTCGATATATCTTTGGGCGATACGAAGTGAAGATAACCATTGAGGAGGAGGCAAAAAAATACAAGCAAAAAATACTCACTGAGCAGTACGGTTTTGAAGATGGTCCAGTAGCTGCGAGAAAAAAGGAGTTGGACGACCCTAAGGAGAATACTGCATTAATCAAGAAATTGGCAAGAGAGTTAAAAGCAGATATGGTCGGTATATCAAAGGTCAAAAAGGGGTACCTCTTCAAAGGTCGTGAGCTTGAGCACAAGTATGCAATTTCCATCGCACTTGAAATGGATTATGATAGGATTCAAGCCTCTCCCGGTCCAGCATCAGCAACGGAAGTCATTAGGGTGTATTGTGTTCTAGGTGAGATCACTATAAAAATCGCTTCTAATATAAGAAAATTGGGATATCAAGCGTATGCGCATCATCCCCGGGGTAGTACCAAGTTTCCTTCGCGCATTCTTCATATACCCACCGCTATCGAAGCAGGCTTTGGTGAGCTTGGGAGGCACGGACTCCTTATCACCGCTAAGTACGGGCCGAGAGTCCGCCTTGGCACTGTGACCACGAATCTTCCTTTGACTCCCAATTCACCTATCACCTTTGGAGCGGCCAAGATCTGTGAGGAATGCAATATCTGCGTTAATGAATGCGAAGGTGACGCCATACCAGAACATAGAAGTCTGGTACGGGGTGTAAAGAAATATGTGGTGGATCCCTATAAATGCGGACCTTACTTTGGCGAATATGATGGCTGCTCGGTGTGTATGAAGGTGTGCGCGTTCAATAAAGCGCCTAAGTGATCTGGAAAATCAAAATGGCTTTACAAAATTGCCTCAGCTTTTTTCCCATTCCACAACAACGATGCCAATTGTGGCCTTCTCACCACCTATTTCCCGCTCAGCAACGTAGTAGCCTGATTCTCCACTTTCAAATATGTTCTCGAACGGGAACTCCACAGTGTACGAGCGCGTTTTAGTAACTATATGTTCCTTCCACTTTTCGAGATGCTCGGCTGTTTTATCTCCAATCACTACCTGGGTCTCTATATAATCCTCTCCTTTAAGGTTTAACTCCTTTCTCATCTCGTTTATATGCTGTATTAGCTCCTCAGCAATGCCCTCTGACTTCATGTCCTCAGTCAATTCTTTGTCTAAATAAATTATACCTCCATCGAACTCCCTAACAACCACATTCTCAGGAACGCTCAGTTTAAAGTCCAGCATTTTCTGTGTTATTTTAACTGGATAACCCTCCACACCCAGGGTGTACTCCCCTGCTTTTTCAATGGCATGCTTGATTTTCCATGGCGATTGATATCTCAGTAGGGTTTCTACCTTGCTTGCCTGCTGTTTGTACGCATGGGAAATGATATCTCTATGTATAATTAATTCTAACTTTAGGCCTTCCCATTCGGTATCCGGCTCAAGAATCTCTAATTTCTTTGCGTTCACCTTGTTAAGAAATGGGATTTCCAGCTTGATCATCGCGTCTCTTACCGCTTGGTCAGAAGATTTTATTACCACATCCTTTATTGGAGTGGTGTCCTTTATCACCAATTCCCCCCGGATTTCCAATATAATCTTAATGATATTATTGGTTATAATCAAATAGTTCTCAAGGCTATCGCCAACGTCCCTTATAAGATGATCATCCATATCGCCCAAGAAAGCATACTTCAGCTCGTCTAAATCCGCCCTTTTTTTTCTAAACTCTTCACTGGATCTTTTCACTTCCTTCCCAATTTCTTCCAGATAGTCCCATGCATTCTCAAACCCTTCCTTTTCAATGACTTCACTAAGCTCTTGGGCAAAGGATTCCGGTGCAACTATCTGAACTCCCTCTTCTTTCGCTGCTTCGATGAGCTTAATCGTGGAGGCAACCGCACTTGACTCAAAACCTTCTACCCCAGCCCCTTTTTCATCCGTGACGAGCATCAGCTTTCCTATGATATCATTTATGCCCTCAAGTTTTGAGTAGGTGCCATCCCACTTTTCTAAAACAGTTCCATATTTTTGTTCCACCTCCTTCAAAACTTCCAGCATATACAAGGGTAGTAATTGAGGCTCCCCACCAATAATAATGGCTGTCAGGAATGTGGAACGACCGTGTTCGATCAAAATCTTATTCGGTCCAAAATCCATTCTCTTAAGCCCAACATCCACATTCCTCTTAAAGGAATCTTTGATAAAATCTTGGATCGCTGAGAGCATTCCACTGAATATTTCCTTATCCACATCCTCCTCCAATTTCCTGCTCCTTTGTGTGATCAGAAGTCCATTATTGTGTATCAGGAAGATATCTTCTATAAGGTAAGTCCCGCTCGCATCAACATCGATCTTTTTACCCAAATCTAGCTGGTAAATCGTATCATCGAAGGACCTCTGATATACGAGTATAATCTCCATATCGAGTTCTCCGCCCCTTTTCGGCTTCAAACCGATCTCCATCCTTTTCATCTCATTGGGAGAAAGTTTGTTTATCCTCTCGAGTCCTTTGACCTTTGCATCTCCCTTGAATGTTATGTCAATATTTTTAGCGATGAGATCACCTGAGTTTGTGACTTCCATGATACATTTGTTCCAAACATTAGCCTCCATTCCCCCTTCTGGAAGATTCAAGACTAATTTAGGAAATCTATCTTTGATAAGGTGCTCTAAATTGCTCGAAATAACGCTCCTTGTCTCCTCCGTCAGTTCCTTTGCCTTGCTCAGATTGTTGGATTCTACCTCTTTTTCCGCTCGTGTCAAGAGAGCATTTACCCCTTCAATCTCGATCTTCATTTCCTTAATTTCGGATAATGTTTCCTTTATAGATTCGAGCTCAATTTTGATATCATGTCTTTTCCGCATGTTGTCTGTAAGTTTTTCCGCTTCATCCAAGTCCTTCTCTGCACTTAGGAAATCCTTGACCTTGAAATTCTCATCCGCCTGCGTAAGAAGTTTCTGAGGCTCATTCACATTTATCCCAAGTTCATTAAACTGAGATAGGACGACCATTGCATTCTTAATCCTTCTCCAAATGATATCGATTTTATGCTGTAACTTTGCATTCTCCAGCTTATTCTCAAATTCGTCCTTGTACCGCTCGATTATATCAAAGTCCTTATCCTCGAAAGCTTTATCGGCCTTGTCAAGCAGGGAGAGAAATTCTGTCTCATTTACGCCCCATTCCCTTGCAAAATTCATCAGTTCCTTCATGGCAGTTACTGTTTCCCTAGCAGTCTCGCAATTGATCTCTAAGTTAACCTCTTTCCCTATTTTTTCCAGATAGCCCCAAGCATGCTCGAACCCTTCTTTTTCCATTGTCTGGATGAACTCCTCGACAAAGGCTTCTTCCCCACCAGTTCTAACGCCCGCCTCCTCCGCGGCCTCAATGAGCTTGATCGTGGAAGCAACAACCCCTGATTCGAATCCTTCCACGTCAGCCCCTTTTTCATCCGTGACTTGCAACAGTTTATTTATGATTTCATCAATACCTTCGAGCTCTGAATACATACCTCGCCATCCATCCAAAATCGACCCATATTTTTGCTCCACCTCTTTCAAAACCTCCACCATGTACAAAGGAAGGTATCTGGGCTCTCCTCCTGTAAGAATAGCGGTTAGAAAGGTGTAATTCCCATGCTCTATCAATATTTTATTCTTCCCAAAGTCCATTCTCTTCAGCCCTAACTCATCCCTGCTTCTAAAGGAATCTTTGACAAATTCCTGGACCGCTGTGAACATTGAACTGAATATGTCTCTATCTATGTCCATGTCCAATCTTCTACTGGCCTGGGTAATTAGTACCCCGCTGTTATGTATAAGCAAAACCTCATCTATCGAGTAAGTGCCACTTACATCAGCGATGATCTTTTTTGCCAGATCGAGCTGATAAATTGTATCATCGAAGGCCCTTTGATATGCCAGTAGAACATTCATGTCGACTTCTCCATCTCTCTTCGGTTTAACGCCGATTTCCATCCGCATATTTTCCCCGACGTCAAGTTTGTCTATCTTCTCAACTCCTTTGACCTCGACATCTCCCTTAAAGGTTATATCTACATTTTTGGCAATGATATCCCCAATGTTTGCTATCTCGATGATACATTTGTTCCAAGCGTCGGCCTCCATACCACCTTGTGGAAGCTTCAACGTTAATTTCGGATATTTACCCTGGATAGAGTTCTGTACGCTGCTGGAAGCGATGCTCCGTGCCTTCTCTATCAGTTCCTTTGCTTTACCGAATTTGTCGGCCATCGCTTCATTTTCCGCTTGGGTCAATAGATCATCTACCCCTTCAACCTCAACCTGCATTTCCTTAATTTCGATCAAGGTCTCTTTGATAGTTTCAAGCTCGATTTTTATATCATGTCTTTTGCGGAGCCCATCTACAAGTTTTTCGGCTTGATCCACATCACTCTCAGCACTTTCGAAATCCTTAGCCTTGAAGGCTTTATCCGCCTGCGCCAGAAGTTCCTCAGCATTATCCACATTCATCCCCAGTTCTTTAAACTGAGATATGACGACCATTGCATTCTTAATCCTCCTCGAAATGATATCGATTTTATGTTTAAATTTCGCTTCCTCTAGCCTCTTCTCAAATGCATCCTTATACCCATAGATTTTATCGAACTCCCTAGCTTGGAACGCTTTCTCGGACTCGTCAAGGAACGAGAGAAGTTCCGCCTCATCCAATCCCAATTCCGTTGCGGACTTCATCAGATCCTCCATGGCAGTAATCGTTTCTCTGGCCGTTTCAGCGCTTATCTCAATATTAATCTCTTTTCCTATTCTTTCCAGATAGCCCCAAGCATGCTCAAACCCTTCCTTTTCCAGGGTCTGGATGAACTCCTGGACAAAAACCTCTTCTCCACCAGTGCTAACGCCTGCCTTTTCTGCTGATTCGATTAGCTTGATAGTTGCAGCAACAACTCCTGATTCGAATCCCTCAACATCAGCCCCTTTTTCATCTGTGATTTGCAACAATTTACTAATGATCTCATCCACACCTTCAAGCTCCGAATACATTCCTCGCCATCCATCTAAAACAGAGCCGTATTTCTGCTCCACTTCCTTCAAAACCTCAACCATGTATAACGGAAGGTATCTGGGTTCGCCTCCTGTCAATATGGCGGTTAGAAAACTATGGTGCCCATGTTCTATCAATATTTTGCTTTCGCCAAAGTCCATTCTCTTCAGTCCAACACTCTCCCTGTCCCTAAAGGAATCTTTTATAAATTGCTGAACCGCTGTGAACATCGAACTGAATATGTCCCTGTCCGTGTCCATCTTCATTTTTCTGCTTGCCTGGCTAATGAGGACTCCGCTGTTGTGTATCAGCAACACCTCCTCTATTGAATAAGTCCCGCTCGCATCAGCGAGGAAATTTTTTGCCAGATTGAGCTGATAAATTGTATCGTCGAAGGCCCTTTGATATGCCAGTAGAACATCCATATCGACTTCTCCATCCCTTGTCGGTTTAACGCCGATTTCCATCCGCATATTTTCCCCGATATCAAGTTTGTCTATCCTCTCAATTCCTTTGACCTCGACATCTCCCTTAAATGTTATATCCACATTTTTTGCAATGAGATCACCGATATTTGCTATCTCGATGAAACATTTGTTCCACACATCAGTTTCCATTCCCCCTTCTGGGAGTTTAACGGTTAATTTTGGAAATCTATTTTGGATATGGTACTGTACATTATCTGACGTGATGTTCCTTGCACTTTCTATCAGTTCCCTTGCCCTGATGAGGTTGTTGGCTTTTACTTCATTTTCAGCTTGGTTCAACAGATCTTTCGCCTCTGCGACGTCAACTCCAGATGACAATGCCTCAGATAGCACATCCCTCACAGATCCAAGTTCTTGTTCGGCATCATGTTTTTTGGACAGGTCATCTGCAAGCCTTTTCGCTTGATCCACGAGCTCTTCAGCTTTTTCGAAATTCAGTGCATCGAACTCTTTCTCAGCCTGGATCATGAGTTCCTCAGCCTCATCCACATTTTTTCCCTGTTCTTTATATTGTGATATCATATTTTTTACATTCTGGATCCTCATCCCAACAATCTCGGTTTTATGCTTTATTTTGGCCTCCTCCAGCCTTTCCTCAAATTCCTCCTTGTACTCCTCGATAATATCAAAGTCCTTGGATTCGAACGCTCTCTCAGCTTTGTCTAGTAATGATTGAAATTCTGGTTCGTGTATCCCTAACTCCTTTGCGGAGGTCATTAAATCCCTCATAGCGGTAATCCTTGCCCTGGCCATCTCGGCGCTTATCTTTCTCTCCGCTTCACTGAATACCATATCGATTTTATCTAAATCTACCATCTTCGCCTTTTCGAACAAATCGCCTGCCAGGCTGCCAACAGATATGTTCATGTCTCTGGCCATGGAGCTTGTTTCTGAGATTATCCGCTCTAACTCTGCGTAGTTCATCTTCTCGATAGCCTTTTTAGCTCTATCAAGCAGCATCATAGCCTGGATTTCATCCAGGCCCTTCGCTCTAGCTCTATGTACTACATGCTCTATTGTAGCCATTAAAACGTTGGCACCTTTGCGTTCCATAGCCCTCTTAACCTTTCTTTTGATTTTCCTTACCAGACTCCTGACCTCAGCGTAATCTCTCCTTCGCAAGGCTTCCTCCGCCTCACGAACAACTTCCTCGATATCCTCCGTTCTCAATCCATGCCGTTTTATATCATCTATCTCTGGTTTCACCGCGGCAATAAGCTCTTCAATCTTCACATGTTTTTCAACTATGACTGCCGCTTTCTTCGCATTTTTTACGAACTGGCTTACCACACCGTAATCCTTATTTTCTAAGGCGATCTTGGATTCGTCGAGATATGCCTCAGCCTCTGTAACATCCGCCCCTACCGTTTTTGCGTTCGCGACGTCAGATATGCAGTTTTCTATCATCATGTATGCCCGATGATAGCGCTTCGCCTCTTTAGCCTCCCTTTTTGCCGCCCGAACATATTCACTCAGATCCCCGTACATCCTGTTTTTAAGCGCTTCCTTGGCCTTTTCCATGTAGCTCTCAGCCGTTGAGGCATCTGCCCCAGCCCTCCTTACATCCCCCACCATGGGCAAGGCATGTTTAATCAGAAGCTCAGCGCGGTGATAGCGTTTTGCGTCCGCAGCGGCGGTTTGAGCCTTCTTAACGGAAATCCTGACCTGTTTAATATTCAGATCCCTTAGATGTGACCTCGCCTCTTCCAAGTAGTGTTTGGCTTCAGAGAGGTCGGCGCCCGTCTTCTCCGCCTCGTTAATATCGATCTCTGTAGTTTTAGTTAAGACCTCGACATCCTCAATTTCTTTTGGACCAATCTTAGCGTAGTGATCCATACCGTCGTCCAACACTATTTCTCCTCCACAGATACGGTATCCAACATCTGCGTTCCTATTACTTAATTATATATTGACTATTAAATTTATCTACATTTTTATCAAGAATATAACTGGAGGGTTTTAAATGGGTGAAACCTACTTATTCGTTAGGTAAGAAGATAGGTTAACCACCAAATCATATTGGTTTTGGCTCTTTTTTGTAAAGCATTCCCATGGCCTCACTGACATTAAAAATAGAACCTGAAATACAGATGACATCATCTTTTTTTGCATTGGAAATGGCGTAATTTATGGCCTTTGCAACTTTTTTCATTATAATTACATCATCACAGTATTTCTTCGCCTCAGTTAAAATCAGATCGGGTTCGGCCGCTCTATCGAACTCAGGTTTTGTTATGATAATGCTATCTGCAAATGTGCCAGTCTCCTTTACGATACCAGGTATATCCTTGTCTCTCATTATGCCCATCACAAGGGTTTTCTTTGCCTCGCTAAACAGTCCATTCATTGCGGCACTTAAGGCCCTCATGCCCGCGGGATTGTGTGCGCAATCCAAAACAACCGTGGGATTTTTCTGGACCATCTCAAGTCTTGCGGGCCATCTTGTGTTTTTTATCCCTTTCCTTACGCTTTTTTTAGGAATGGCAACACCCAGTCTTTTTAACATATCAACGGTCATTAAGGCGATCAGAGCGTTTTTCAGCTGGTGCTCCCCCACAAGCCTCATTTCTAAATCAGAATATAGGTTACCGTTGGATTCTATGTCAAATTTCTGACAATCCACGTTCGATTCTTTTAAAGTATATCTACCCTGCTCTTTTGAGGAATAAACTTTACATTTTTTTTCTTTGCATATATTTTTAATCATTGCAAGAATTTCTTCCTGATCCACACCGCAAATTACTGGGACGCCCTCCTTGATTATTCCCGCCTTTTCCTTTGCAACTTCATTTAGATTCTCACCGAGCACTTGAGTGTGATCCAGGTCAACAGAGGTAATAACCGAGACCAAAGGTGTTTTGACGTTGGTGGCATCCAATCGACCCCCTAACCCCACCTCAAGCACGGCGTAATCAACCCTCTCCTCAGAGAAATGCTCAAATGCCATGGCGCAAACGACCTCAAAAAATGTGGGATGCTCGAATTTACCGCTTTCTTTCATGGACTTTGCAATCGGTTTGATTCTCTCCACCAACAGGCTCACTCTATCCCTGGGAATCTGTTTTCCATTCACAACAATACGCTCCTCAAATGAGATCAAATGGGGAGATGTAAACAAACCGACCTTATAACCGGCTGATTGTAAAATCGATGAGAGCATTGCACAGACAGAACCCTTGCCGTTGGTGCCTGCTACATGTATCGCTTTTAAATCTTCATGCGGCGAGCCTAAAACTTTTAAAAGTTGTTCTATTCTCTCAAGCCCCAAACTCATTCCGTATATCTTGAGATTGAAAAGATACTCTATAGCCTCCTTGTATTCCATTCTCTCTCGGTGTGAAAGGCATTTCTGGTTTATAATAGTGACGAAAGAAAGGATGCTCTGCTGTAATAGATATTGAACTAAAAGGCACACCTGAAAATCACTAAAGTTATTGCCCAAAGATCCTAACCCTTTTTGAGGGAAATCTCAATGGATGATACGTTGGCCGTGGTTCCCTCCTCTCCTCGCTGCAGCTGTTCAGTATCTATCTTTATCTCCTTTATGGACGCATCTAGCACAAACCTGTGCCTAACGATCTCCGCGACGTCAACAGCCCTGCTGATGGCTCTTCCTCTGGCCTTGATGAAGACCTCGTCGTTACCGCTGTTGAACTGCATCACTACTGCCAGTACATAGTTCATTGTCGGTTTCTTCCCGATGAATACTGTATTGTCTTCTGCCATATTATCACCTCTAGTTATCCATGTGGGGATTAACAAAAGCAAATAGGCATATAAATACCTTTCGTCGAAAATTGAACTCATCCGAAATTAAAAAAAAACAAGGCTATTTTCCACGATAAACCGTTCTTTTTCTCCAAACAGGTGTTTAAGTGTAACAATCGGGATATTTTAGGGGGTCAAAATGATGTGGCATTGTTCCCTATCTTAGGCACCCCCAAGCATGCTCGCTGTTCCCAACACCGCCGCCCAGCTCCTTCTCTGTAATCCTTTTGCCCCTGCCCTTCAAGGAGAACCTGGACATGGTCACAGGGTACTCATTGTAGTACATTAGAGTCTTGATAAAACGAAGCATTGGCTGCTCAAAATACCAGCATGCCCTGGAATACGAGTTCAGTGTGATGCTTATCTCATGCCATCTATCCTTTCCCTTTAGCATGAACACAGGCAGTCCTGCTTTGTTGAATTGCTTTGAGATCTTCACATCCTTGAACTTGTAGAATCTGTTTTCGTCCTTAGAATAAAAATTTATGCTTTTTGATATGTATCTCTCACCGAAATCCAGAAAACTGTTTTGCGAAATTTTCCTTCGAAACATCGGCGGCCCAAGATGGAGCATATAATACTGCAGGTAAGAGCCGTCATTCATATGCACTGTTCCCCAATACCATGGAAGGATCAAAGGGGCATTGATCATCACTTTTTGAAAGTATCCGGTGCCTTTCACCTCACTGTCTTCGAGACCAGCTCTTATACGCCCCCTCAAATTCGTCCTGCGGATCTTGAGAATTTCATAGCCGTAGCTTTTGGTGAAATTATTCCTTGTATGATCGTCCTCCGAGAGAATATCGTCGGTCTTGGTCAATTCGAAATCCACTTCGAAACCTTTTTTCTTTAGTCGGACATTATATCGATTTGGATTACCGGAAAGAACGTAATCGTCATTATCACGGGATATGAACAATCCATTTCCACCCCTATTTTCGATTATAAAATCACGCTTGTCAAGTATCACAGGCTCAATCATTCTCTTGCCATCATAAAACCATGCCCCGATCACACCATTAAACTCGATTCTATTCCCTATCTTCCGAACGCCTTTCTCTTTGATCCACAAAATATCATTTATCTTGAACCTATCACAGTCCTTTGTAGACCATATAACCGCCAGTTGTTTTGGATGTGGAGGATATTCCTTGTTTTCGATGAAGAATATCCAGAACCACCACCACCAAGAACGGTTATACCTTCTTTGTGAGAGTTCCATATTCCATGGGCTGCTTTGCATTGTTTTATCTCCAAATACCGGGTCAACTGAGAGAACCTTGTCGGTCATATGCTTAAAGGGAACCACACAATCAGCCGAGAAAACCTGCTGCCTTTAGCTCCTTTCCAACAATATCCACCGCACGCTCCAGCTGTTTTACCGACTTCGCACCAGTGCAGACAACCTTACCTGATCCGAAAAACAGCATCACGATCTTGGGGTCGCTCAATCGAAACACCACACCCGGGAATTGCTCAGGTTCATATTCTACTCTTTCCAACCCAAAGCTCAAAGTGATGGCGGTTAGATCCAAAGCCTGCCCAATATCCCACGTTGCAACGATATTCTGAACTGTTATCTCTGGGTTTTTGATCACGGAAATTCCTGCATCTTCCAGTCGTCGAGTTAATATATCAAATGCTTTACGAATCGAATCGAGCCCCTTTGCCCCGGTGCAAACGACTTTTCCACTTCTGAATATCAGGATGGCGACCTTCGGCTCTTTCAAGCGATATATTACCCCTGGGAACTGCTCAGGCTCGTATTCAGCTTCATCCAAAAGCGTTGAGATCTCTTCTACATTTAGTTTTTCCGCGATAGTTGCCGATGCCACGACATTCTCTATGTTAATTTTTGCTTTGACTTTACGTTCCGGAGTAGTCTTATTTTTCGATGTCTTTTTATCCTTCTTAACCAATTCCGGAGTGGTCTTATTTTTCGATGTCTTTTTATCCTTCTTAACCAATTCCGGAGTAGTCTTTTTTTTCGATGTCTTTTTATCCTTCTTAACCAACGTCCCATGCTCCTTTGTAAACATCTGTGATCCTCAAGTCTAAGCGTTTATCCCCGCTTTTTTGTGAGTTCGCCCAAATATTCTTGAATGTCTTCTGTAGATAATCTTCGAAAGGCTAAATCCCTCTCAATGACACCGATCTCTATAGAGGATAAATCCACCGTGCTGCCTTCAACGTTCTTTAAAGCCTCTAAACCCAACATGATAGTTTGGCTCAAACTCATATTTTCCACATACTTATCCTCGAAAAGTTCGATGACAGAATATTTTCCACTTCCTATGCATCCCGCTTTGTATCCGATCAAGGCTCCGCTCGGATCGGTTTCGTACAGGTGTATGCCGACTTCATCTACACCTGCAATAAGTAGCGACACCCCGAACGGTCTCACCCCGGCAAACTGGGTATGGAACCGCAAGAATTCACAGACTTTTTTCGTCAGAGCCGCCACAGGTATTCTTTCGTTATAGGTGATTTTATTTATCTGCGCATCAAGCCGAGCGTAATCCACTAGAACCCGGCCATCGGCAATGAGACCAGACACTACACATCCAATGGATTCATCGATCTTGAATAGTTTTTCTTCGGCTTTTGTCTCCACCAATTTATTCCTTGTCTTCCTCTCTGCGATCAGGACGACGCCATCTTTATATTTAAGACCAAGAGCCATTGCCCCCCTTTTTATCGCTTCCCTGGCGTACTCCACCTGGAATAACCTTCCATCGGGTGAATAAACCGTGATTCCAGTGTCATAGGCCATCTGGCCTGGTTGCATACCCCCAAAAGTGCTCATTTCAATCAGGGCACTCTTAATGCAGAAGTTGTATTTAAACTCTTATGGTCACTGACCAAAAAAAAGACCCTCACTCGGATCCATACTCAGGCTCGACCTCGACAATCTCGCCTCTAAAATTCAGGTTCTTCGTTTTTTCCGCGGTTAAAAGGGCATATATGGAAGGCAATATCAGCATGGCCCCCAACATACTGAATATAAGGAGAATTATAACCATTAATATGAATTCCTGTATCGAGCGAATGTTGATCAAAAAAATCGACAGCAAGCCGGCAACGATAGTGGCAGTGGCCTCAAGGAATGTAAAGCCTGAGGTTTGGACCGCCTTTAAAATGCCTGGAAAGCCTTCACCTGATTCCCTAATGCGCTCCGTCATATGTATGCCATAGTCTATACCAATACCCACTATAATCGAACCGATCATTGCCGTTATCAGGTTCAGATCTATGCCTGTTGCGACCATTGTCAATGGTTCCCAAGCAATCACCATTAACACGGGTATCATTGTCAGTGCAGCGAACCTCAGCGAGCGGAAGATGATTATCAGAGTTAAGAACACCGCCAACAAAGCAATGACTAGGCTGTACAAGCTGTTATCCATTATAAGTTTGTTCACAGCCACGAGAATCGCTGCAAATCCTGTCAATTTGGAGGTGGATTTACCCGCGGGGTAATCCTCAACGACTTTGTTTACCTTGTCCACCGCGATTTTTGTTTTTACAGCATCCATAGAGGGCATGTCGATATAAACCAAGGCGCTAGAATAATCGGTATTGACGAGGAAACCCCTCATTTCGGTGCTTATGCTCAAATAAAATATGTTTATGAGGGCATCCTGTACGCTCTTGCCATAAACCAAAAAAAATGCCGCACTGTCGAGCTGACCGGCATTATGTATGGCCTCCCAGAAGCTGGTGTTAAGGGCCTCATCCACCCTATCCTCAGCGAAATCAGGCACGATCAGCTTGATTTGCTCCACCGTTGATGGTGGAATCTTGATCATCTTCATCACATCAACAACGCTTATGGGTGGGTTTATTGGGGGGTCATCAATTTTATTAAGCTCCCGTTCCATGTCATTTATTTGGTCTAAGACGTCTATGTCCTTCATAGACCATCTACCTTTTAATCTCTGATCATCATCCCCAGGCTCAGGCTCAGGATTACCTCGAACCAACACCATGCCCATCTGTCCTCCGCCAAACTGCTTTGTGTACTCGTTCATTTTTATTATGGTGGGCTCATCCTGCGGTGCCATCTCCGTGAGATTCATGTTGGCTTGTATGGACCCACTCAACGCCAGTGAAACTGAAAGTATCGTGATTATCAATGCAACGACCACTATCTTTCCCCTATGCCTGATGGTTACCATACTCAGCTTCTCAATTGACCGCATCTTTCCCTTCTTCTCGTAATTCAGGAGCATCACCAGGCTTGGCACCATGAGCATGGTCACAACGTAGCAAATCAATATACCTGCTGTCAGACCAAAGCCTAAGACCTTCAAGGGCACCATTTCCACGAACATGAGCGATGAGAAACCCACTGCTGTTGTGACTGCTGAGAGGAATATCGCCCTACCCGTGGTTCTTATGGTTACCCTCATCCTCTCCTTTTTATTCTTGATATTCTTTCTTTCATCCGAAAATCGATTTGCTATGTATAAACCGTAGGCCACACCTATCGCGAGAAGGATGGGTGCCACGAGTATCACCTGGGGTGAAAGCAACCAGCCCGTGAGACCCATTAGACCCAGTGTGATAGCCAACGAACAGAGTATCGGTATCCCTGATATGAGAACTATCTTAGGGGTCCTGTGAAGGATGACCAACATCCCGCATATAAGTCCAAAAGCCAAGGGCAGCACCATTGAAAACTCCTGATACGTTCTCTCGGTTAAGGCTTCGGTCATGGGCACTGGACCGGTAGGAGTCATGGCGCTGTGAACTTTCCCCTCCTCGATTCTTACCCACCATTCGTCCTTGGAGTTATAATTGCTTTTTTCTACCCTCATATCGATGTAATGAGGTTTTATCACGTCGTATACCTTCCTCATCAGCTTTTCTTGGTCCTCGCTTCTCACACCCATGATGATGCCAGCGCTGTCCCAAATTCCGTCATCGTTCGTATCGATCACGAGTAGTCTTTTAGTATCTTCCGGTATCTGTTCAACTATGCGGTCAATATCTTCTTGTTCCTCGGGGATCGCGTACTCTCCGGGTGGATCAATGGGACCTTCCGGTACCCCGAGCTCTTCCGAAACCGCTTTTTTTATGCTTTTCGGCGCCGCGTTTAATTCCTTTATCAAGGTCGAAATGCTCAAAACGAAGGATATCTCATCCTCCGCTCCGGAATCTTCCATATTGAAATCCAAGGCCATCTCGATTCCGCTTATCTCGTCGAGGACTGCCTTATCCGTTATGTTGGTGCCGTATGCTTTATCAAATTTATTCGGGGTTTCCACGAAAAACACCATTATTTCCGTGGAAAAATCCCTGTTAACATCGTTTAAGATCTTCGCTGCTTCATCACCCTGGGGTAAGTAGATAGTCATGTCCCCGCTGATGTTGTTCAGCATGGCCGGAATCCCTCTCCCGCCAATGATTAGGGTAATAAGGAGGATCAATATGATCATGCCTCTCGGATAATCTAGAACCGTGTCCATGATCGCATTTGGAGAACTTGCCCGCCACATCCTCTTCGTGAAGTATAGGCTTTTTTTCTCTATGATTTGGGCCTTTTTTTCCGCTTTTTCAGAAATCTCTGTTGCCACGACCGCAGCCTGCTTTTTCATGCCGATAAGACCTTTTTGGGCCTCATCAGCAGTTTCCACAGTCTTCCCCATTCTGGAATCCAAAGCCCGGTCTATACCACGAAGCTTCTCCCTAAATTTCGATACAAATATAGGAGTAGCCTTAATGCCTGGATCTTCGGATGGAATTACCAACTCCATTCCACATTTGTCGCAGAGCTGCCAACTCTCATCGAAGGTTTTTCCACATTTTGGGCATCTCTTTTCCTGCATCCTCACCGCCTTAACTATACTGGTTTATAGTAATGAATTCGAGAGCTAAATATATTGTGGTGAAGGTTTTTTACGTTTTTTGGGCTTGAACCTTCCATTTCCACTCACCTCACACTTATCATACAAATCTTTCACTCATCATCTTTCTTTGTACTTACCTTTCCACTTCCATTGCATACGCTACAAGTCACGGGGATAAGAACAGGTCTTTCCAGAATCCGGAACTTCTTCGCGCATGCGCTACATCTGCAGGTCCCTGTACCAAAACAGTGCGGGCAACGATCGGATTCCTTTCTTATTATCAGCGAATCCTCTTCGCAATAGATGAGCACCTCGTCCTTATCATTCAATTTCAGGGCGTTACATATCTCGTTGGGCAGGGTAACTTGAAGTGAACCGCCCCGCTTTTGAATCCTTCTCTTCCACTGGACTCTGCCCATAATTACACCTGAGTGACATGAATATTATATTTGGATATAACAATTGACACTATTTAAATGTTTCTTTATCATGGTCCATTGAGGTTCAAAACCCGGTTTTTTCCCCTTCAAAACCTTATTATTTTCAAAAACCCATCACTATTCTCATGAATTTCATTGATCACTTCTATTCCTTGGTGAAGCAAATACCCAAGGGAAAGGTGAGCACATACGGTGAATTAGCAAGAGCGTTAGGGGACATTAGAGCTTCAAGGGCTGTAGGGAGGATGCTCAATCAAAATCCGTATGCCCCCCGAATTCCGTGTCACAGGGTTGTCATGAGTGATGGATCACTTGGTGGATTTGGAGGTGGAGTGGACAAGAAAATCGCATTGCTTGAAAGTGAAGGAGTTGAAGTTTCCCTGGGAGATATCATAGATTTTACGGATGTTGTTTTCAAGGACTTTGAAACTGATTATCCCCTTGAGAAGATGCGAAAGGAGCAAAATAGGTTAAAGAAATTGGTAATTCTAGAGGACGATTTTTCCAAAATTGGGACGGTGGCCGGTGTGGATGTTGCCTATGGAGATTTAGGATTTGGGGCATGCACAATCTACGATTACAAGTCCATGAATCTCCTAAAGGAAAGGACTGTTGAAAAGGAGGTTGAGATTCCTTATATTCCCACTTATTTAGCATTCAGAGAATTTCCCATGATTAAGGAATTGATAAATAGTTTAGATGAGAAACCCACAGTTCTTCTAGTGGATGGAAACGGTGTTTTGCATCCCTATGGTATGGGCATAGCTTCCCATGTGGGTGTCAAATTGGGTGTGCCAACCATCGGTGTGGCAAAGGCACTACTTTGTGGTAAAGTGAAAAGGGAGGTCAACTCAGTAGGTGAGTATTCTGAGGTGGAGTTCGAAGGAAGGATCATAGGCTATGCCTTTAAAAGCTCTCCCATGGCCAAAAAACTCATTTACATCTCTCCAGGACACAAGATTTCATTCGAGACGGCGTTTAGCGTGGTAAAGAGGTTCTGCAAACACAAGATCCCTGAACCCATAAGAGAGGCGCACGCCCTTGCTACAAAGGCAAGGAATGCTAAAAGGAATTGAGTACTTTCATTGACCCCTATCATGCGGATTTAAGTACCCTTTAATTCAATCTCTCTTTTAAAGAGGGAAGCATTTGATCCATAGGAAATACTATCATGAGAAGCGAACACGAAATAACGATAACCAGTGTCCTGATTGTGGGACGAATTTGGAGGTCTCTTGCGGCTGCATGATATGTAGAAGTTGCGGTTATTCACCCTGCGGATGAAGGGGTTATAGCCGTTAATATAACAACCATGAATTTTCTTTATACTTTCATCAACCCCTTATGTTTTCTTTTATATATATGATCGAACATAATGTCAATTGTCTTCGGACTTCCGTTACCGAGGGCATGAAAAAACAAACGGAGGTGAAAAAGTATGGTACAATCTGAATTGATTGGTTATGTGCGCAAGAGCAGAAACGGTAATGCACTGAAGCTCAGCATCTCGGCAGAGGCATTTGAAAATGCCCAGAGGTACCTTTCCCAAGACGGAAAAGAGTATGTCGGACTGATAGTAAACCTGGCCAAGGTCCAAGAGATCTTGGAGGACACAAGAGATGTCACAAGTGTCTGCCAAATAAAGGATGAGGCGCTTTAAAACCCCGCCAATTTCTTTTTTTTATTTTTTGTTTTTCGGATTTTCCTATTTTTTAAGGGTGAAGGATTCACCGCACTCCGGGCAGTTGAAAATGATCGTATCACCGGTATCCTTGGCCTTCAAAAAGACATACTTCTCGCATTTCATGCATTGCTCAAAGGTCTTTCCATCCTCTGCGATATGCCTTGCCCACCTGAGCAATGTCTTCTCCTCCTCGGTTGATGGCTCTCTAGATACAGCCTCAATTTTCTTTGCTTTTGCAGGGGCTGTGACAGGAATTGGCTCAGGTTCTACAACAGGTCCTGCCTTTGGAACCTCCTCTTCAACCTTTACAACAGGTATTGGTTTTTTGACCTCAACCGAAGCCGCAACCTGAGGTGTCGGTTCTGAAGCTACCTCTGCCACCGCTTTTGGTTCCTTCTTCCTAGGAAGGGCCACTTTTGGCACACCAGGACCTGTCACTGCGGGATAGCGCCATTCAAGGAAACCCACAACAGCACAGAGAAAGAATCCCAAAGCGATCATCCAGAGTCCGTAGCCTGCATACAAAGTGAAGTATGTACTCTCTTGTCCAATGCGAATCGCGTCTGCTACATAGGTTAAGAAGAACCAAAACCCCCAAATCATGAGTATGAAGGGTTTTATGTTCACCCGTGTCGTATCTTTTTCAAAGTATATTTTGGACTTCAAATAGAGCAGGAAAACCATAAGGAGGGCAGAAAGAAGGGGTAAGAGCATGAATAATCCCCAAACATCATAGTCAAAGTAGGTAACGGAGTTTAATTCTTCAAAATCCCCATAGGTGTACTCCGATACTAAATACGGCATAAACGGTCCAACGATTAAAAGAAGTATCGCTATCAGTCCCAACTTCTTCCCAATTGACCACGTGGATGGTTTCTCAAATTCCAAGGAGACCATTTTACCTCCCAAGTCCATTAATGCTCTATTCGATAATAAAAGTGTTGGTTTTCAAGCTAATTCATGCGCATAAACCCGGAAATTGCTGCGAAAATTTTCCATCAAAAATTATATATAGACACATTACATTACCCTCTTTGTCTGACACACGTAAGTCAATAAAGGTCAATATGACCTACAATAGGAACAGGGACACTCATGAGGCCAGAAACAGAAAAAATAACGATCCGAGTGCCCACAAAGTTCGTAAGTGCCCTGGATTTCCTTGTGGAAGTCGATGACTTCCCCTCGAGATCTGAAGCCATACGCGCTGCCATTCGAGATTTGGTCTATAGCCGGGTAGAACTGGTCATGGACAAAATCAAGAAAATGCAGGAGGCCGAACAGGCCTTAACCTCCATGAAAGAATTTGAGGGTCAATATCTCCAAAAATAGACGAGCAAAAAAGAGCCTTGTCAGTAGGGAACTGTTGTAGCACTCGCAAATAATCTATCGGATGGGAATAACGAATATTATTTAGAACCTTCCAGACTCAGGATTACCCTCCCCCCTTAAGGATGCTGGGAAAACCGGCATCCTCTTTTTTTCTGATTTTTATTCACCTAGAAAAGGATTATATCTTTCCTTCTCATTGGGGAATCGGGGATTTTCATGCAAAAAGGAATAAAGGCCGATAGGGGGCCAGAAATTTCTTGTAAAGGATGGAGACAGGAAGCGCTCTTGAGAATGTTACAGAATAATCTGGAAAATGCCGAGAACCCTTCGGAGCTCATCGTTTATGGAGGAACTGGTAAGGCTGCCCGGAACTGGGATTGTTATGAAAAAATCGTTGAAAGTCTGAAAAATCTCGAGAATGATGAAACCTTGCTTATCCAATCTGGGAAGCCTGTTGGCGTCTTCAAAACCTTTGGAAACTCACCTAGGGTGCTTTTCGCTAACTCCAATCTCGTGCCTGCGTGGTCCAACTGGGAGGTGTTCAACGAACTCGAAAGACAAGGTCTTATGATGTACGGCCAGATGACGGCCGGCTCTTGGTGCTATATCGGCACACAGCGAATAATACAAGGCACCTATGAGACCTTTTCCGCGTGTTCCCGAAAGCATTTTGGTGGCACGTTGAAAGGCAAGTTCGTGCTGAGCGGCGGACTAGGAGGAATGGGCGGTGCTCAGCCTTTGGCAATCACGATGAATCACGGTGCTGCACTGGTTGTGGAGGTTGATGAGAAAAGGATCGAAAGAAGACTGAAGACTGGTTTCTGTAATGAAATGGTAGAAGATCTGGATGAAGCGCTGGAAATAGTCAAAAATGCGAAGGAGGAAGGAGAAGCAAGATCGGTTGGCCTGGTTGGCAACACATCTGATATTCATCCCGAGATGGTTAAAAGAGGCATAGTGCCTGATGTGGTAACAGATCAAACCTCGGCGCATGATGAACTGAACGGTTATGTTCCTGGGGGTATGAGTTATGAAGATGCCTTGGAGCTTAGAAAGAACGATCCAAAGAAATATGTTGAACTTTCTTTTGAGAGCATGGCAAGGCATGTTAGGGCGATATTGGAGTTCAAAAAGAATGGGGCAATAGCTTTTGACTATGGAAACAATTTGCGAGGACAGGCAAAGAAGGCAGGTGTGGAGAATGCATTTGATTATCCTGGCTTTGTTCTTGAATATATAAGACCCATGTTCTGCCAGGGAAAAGGGCCTTTCAGGTGGCTTGCCTTGTCGGGTGAACCCGAGGATATTTTAAAGACCGATGAAGTGGTGATCAAAGAATTCCCCCACAATGAACAGTTGGTCAATTGGATAAAGCTCGCCGAGAAACACCTGCCTTGGGAAGGTTTACCTGCTAGAGTATGTTGGCTTGGTTATGGAGAAAGAGCAAAATTCGCAAAGATCATCAACAGTATGGTCGGCAAGAAAGAACTGAAGGGACCGATTGCCATAACACGAGACCACCTCGATTGTGGTTCAGTTGCATCACCCAATAGAGAAACCGAAGGTATGAAGGATGGAACCGATGCTGTTGCGGATTGGCCTCTTTTGAATGCTCTGTTGAATTGCTCCGCCGGTGCGGATTCCATCTCCATCCACAATGGTGGCGGGGTGGGAATAGGCCTTTCCACCCATGCAGGTATGGTGGTTGTTGCCGACGGCACCAAGGAGGCCGAGGAAAGAATTGAGAGGGTTTTCACCGCTGATCCTGGGATAGGCATAGTGAGGCATGCCGATGCTGGCTATGATAAGGCCATTGAGATTGCAAAGAAGAGCGGGATAAAGATGCCTATGTTGCATTAAGGGAGCGAGCCACCAAGACATTCTGATGCATTTATCCTTTCTATACCTTCGACTTTATCGAAATCTCTGTCCTCGCTTACAATCGTTGTTAAACCCACATTCTTCATGGATGAGATATGAATTGAATCTCTTGGATCGAGCGTCGTCCTCTCAAATATCTCCAAAGTTTCAAGGAGTATTGACTCGTCCATGCGAATCCATTTTACTGGCATCGAGAGCATTGTTTGTGCAATTTTAATGGCATCATCCTTTCCGATTTTTCTTTTCAAAACCCATAACACCTCATCAATTACAATATAAGAGGCTGCAGCTGATATTTTCTGTTTATCTATGAGTTTCATTATTTCTCTGCATTTTTTGCCTAATTTACCCTTATCAATTGCGGCAAAAATAAAGATGTTTGAGTCGAAATACAAAAATTAGGCCCCCTCGTATCTTGCTTCCAATTCTTTCTTTATATCTTTTATTGAAATCTTTTTTGCCTTCCTTTCTGAGACCTCCAAAAACACATCAAAAGCATCCTGTTTTTTTGAGAGGATTATTTTCTCTTTCTCAATGCCTATCACCACCTCGTCTCCTTCATTTATCCCAAGAAGATCCCTTATTGCCTTTGGTATTACAACTTGTCCCTTTGCCAAAACCTTTTTTGAAATCATTTTAACCACTAAGTAATACTACAGTTTAACTTACTAATTAAACTTTCGATTGAAATATACACCTTACTTACTCAAAAAACCCTTCCCTTCAGGTAAATATCCCTCGCCTCTGTTATCTCAACATCCACAAAATCGCCTAGTTCCAATTCATCTTCAACAACTACAGGCTTGTATGAGTCTGTCCTTCCCATCATAGTGTCATTTTTGCCGTGCTCAGTTATCAAGATTCGTTCCTTTCTTCCCACGAATGTTTTGTTAATATCAAGGGAAATTTCTGCATGAATCTTGGTAAGCTCTCTCGAGCGTTCCTTCGCGATCCTACCCGGGATCTTATTATTCATGTCCATTGCCTCTGTTTTTGGCCTCGGCGAAAACCTTGTAATGTTGAGAATATTAGGCCTTAAACTTTTGATGAGTTCCACGCTTTTGACAAAATCACTTTCGCTTTCTCCTGGAAAACCCACGATTATGTCCGTGGAAATCGTGATGTCGAAAAATGTTTTTTTGAAGGCTTTGACCACATGAAGAAAATCGTCTATCGAGTATTTCCTTCCCATCTTTTTCAAGAGTCTTTCGCTCCCGCTCTGGACGGGAAGATGAAGGAACTTGTAGACCCTTTGGTCTTTGTAAGCATCTATAATACCAGGTAAGATCGGCATTACGTTCTCAGGATTCATCATGCCTATCCTAATCCTGAATTCTCCTTCCAATTCCTCGATTTCACCAAGAAGATAGGGAAGGTCGCGGTTTATATCTGCACCGTAAGCTGCCGTGTCCTGGGATGTGAGCCTTATCTCCTTAAATCCTTCAGCTAAAGCCTTCCTCGTGTTTTCAATCAACAACTCAGGGGTAAAGCTCCTCAGCTCTCCCCTCGCGACTCTTGTTATGCAGTAAGTACAACCGCCAAGGCAACCGCTGGATATTGGTATTATCGCATCTGTGGTTTTTTTGGTGCTCATCTCTCTTTCAATTATCTCCCTCTTAGTTCTTGGCTCTTCTTTCGAAAGCTCCTTCGCGACTTTACCTATATCACCAAGAGCCCTGGGAGTAAGAATTATGGCGTTGGGGTTTGAGGCAAGTATGTCATCCCTCTGCACAGAGGCCATACATCCTGCAACCACAACAGGCTTACCGGTTTTGGAAAATGTTTTTAACCTTCTTTTCATCCTCAGCTCTGTGGTCTCGATCACTGTGCAGGTCACAAGAACAAGAGCATCAGAATGTTTTAGATCATCCACGATGCTGTGACCTTTTTCCTTAAGAATGTCCTGCATGATCCTTGCCTCCCCTTGGTTCATTGTACATCCATAGGATTCAAAATAAAATCTCATTCCCTCACCATATTGTAATTAAATTCTCAGCTGAACAACACCTTTTTTGCCACCTTCTCCACCTTGTTTAAATGTTTAGAAGCCGCAGACACCATGATATCCCAGTCATAGATTTCTCTCAATTCTAAGGCCCTGGCAAGAGGACTGAATCTGGAAAGCGGGCTCAATTTGTTTTTGTCCAGTATTTTGACGTTAGTGGCTTTAATTCTCGGTTCAGTAATCTGCAATTCTTTTTCAGGGACATCTATGATGACATATCCCTCAGGTATTCCGGCTCTTCTACAAATATCCATCTCAGCCCTTTTTCTGTTTCTGGGTTCCCTTAAATTTTTGATGACCTCCATTTCCTCGTAACTTGTCTTTCCCTTTGTCAGGGTGAAGACCCTTTTGAACAGTCTTCGATATTTGAGCATGGAGGCAATATCCCTCTGCAAACCGCCCTTCTCCTTCAACCTTGCCATGAGCTCCGAGTCTATCATTTCATGGATATCGTCAAGGGGCTCGTTCAAAAGCTCTACTGCTCGAGCTAGCATCAACTCGGCTATGCGCACAGTTTTGTGGAAGTAGACGGATGTGTACATCAAAGCTCTGGCTACCAACATTCCCTCTACTGCAGGCACTCCGCGCTTGTGGATCACCAAGTCATTGTTGAATATTTCCACGGTTTGAATCAACCTATCCGTATCGATTGTACCGTGAGCAACGCCTGTATAATGCGAATCTCTTAGAAGGTAATCTATCTGGTCGGCATCAATAGAGCTATGAATAATCTGAGCCAAATACTTCTTTTCATTGAAAAAAATCTGATCCTTATGGGTCCTGTAATCCTCTATTTTTGGTGAGTCATAATCGGCTAGGGATCCTGTTACGAGGCTTGCTACATCTTCTGGCTTAAGGCCGTGTTCCTCCAACAGGTCAGGTATGTAATGCCTTTCTATAGTATCGTCTTCTTCGGATAGAATCCTGCGTTTACCTGTTATTATGTCCCTGGTTATCTCCATGTGATCTGCTTTCATATCCCCATGAACTACCATCTCCAGGGTATGGGAATAGGGACTGTGACCTATGTCGTGCAGCATTGCCGCCGCCATCACCAATTTCTTTTCATCCCCGTTTAGGCCCAATGCATCTGCAAGTCTTCCTGCAACAAAGCTTGTGCCAATAGAATGTTCAAGCCTCGTATGATTCGCACCTGGAAAAACCAGGTATGCCAAACCGAGCTGATGTATTCCGTGTAGTCTTTGAATCTCCGGGGTTTCCAACATATCTAGAAAAAGGCCTTGCAACTTTATACTGCCGTGCACTGTGTCATGAATGATCTTGTAGTCGGGCATATGTTTGGAAAAGGAGGATTGTGGTATTTATGGTTGTCGGAGAAGGTATTGGACATTTGGGAGACTTTCACTTCAAAACTAGGAGATTATAAACTTTTCGGAAAATTTTAAACACATATAGGGACTTTTTAATTGATTAGATGCCATATATAAACATTACTAT
>JAZGAR010000149.1:0-8430 GCA_036475875.1 Thermoplasmata archaeon | reverse complement strand
ATTAATGACGCTAAATATTGGGGTGCTATGGGGGACTATAAACCAATGCCTGATAACTTCGACGGAGATACACTTTACATTGGGACTCGATGGGTGCTCGATCCCCCTGGAACCCCAGGAACTGGATATCCTAATTATTCTTTCCAGGGCTCAATCGATGAAATCGTACTTTTTAATAGAGCCCTGTCTCACCAAGAGGTCCTTGACTACTACAATAGTGGAAAGGAATATCCTCTTGACAGGTATGATATACCTGCACAAATCGTCTCTTACGAGTGGGATTTCGAAAGCGATGGTATCTACGATTACCAAGAAACAACAGGCAACGCACCTGATGGTACCTTTGATGGAAAAACAAACCACACTTACGGCGATGACGGTGTTTACAACGTTACTCTTAGAGTCACAGATGACGAAGGCTTATCAGGAACAGACATCTGTAATATTACGGTTGTCAATGTGGACCCCACTGTAACTATCGAGTCAGCGATCATGGACGTAGAAATCGGTCTTAGAGTTGCAGGCAGGAAATGGAACGATGTGGGCATGACTTTATTCGAAGATGGAGTTTCCATAGGCTACGTTTCAATCGAGCGCCTGCCCGGTTCACCAGACGATCAGATGGCCTGGATTCCCACACAACTCGACATGACAAAAACCTATTCTGCAACCGTGACCTTTATCCCCGAGGATCCCCCCAAAGTAGGTGCTAATCCGGTTTGGATTTATATAAAATTCGAGAATGGTGAGGAGGAAAAGATTCACCATACCTTCAACGTCCAGCAATCCAAGAAAAGGGACAGCGACCATTGGAACCATGTGGAGCCCTGGGAAGTGGGTTTGAATGTACATTTAGAAGGGCATGAATTCGAAATAACATCGCATATCACCGATCAGGGTAGTGATGATGAAACCCTAACCTACACCTATGGCACTCAGACCGTGACAGTTACATATCTAAACAGCCCACCAAATCCAGACCTGTATCCTTCGCCAGAAGTCAATCCAAGGGATATTACAGACACGACAACTCTAATTTATGATGGTCCGGGAACTGTGACTTTGGTTGTGAAGGATGATGACAACATCAGGTTGGGTGTTGGTCAAGGAACGGATTCTATTAATATAGCATAAAACATATATTATAAATGACGACTTCTTTATTCTTTTTTTAAAGCATTGTGCACATATGATATTACCTAATAGGATTGGTGGCGGATTTTCCTTGTGCAATATAGCTCAGGAGATTATCAGGAGATTATAATAAAAAAAATAAGGAAGAAAGAAGCCTATTGGCCCCATTTTACAGGAAAATTTTCTGTCCCCTTCTCATAGGTTCTCAACGAATAACTAACCTTGGAACCCTTGAGCGTTTCGTGTGTCTTGCTTATATGAGTAAAGTACTCTTGGATATTCGTATCCTTGTTGCCCCAGTCTGTTCCCCATTCATATGCATAGTCGTATCTTCCGTACACTGGTTTCCATCCGAGCCCTTTCAGGGTGGTGGTAAGTTCTGTTGGTGTCACTCCCTCTGAGTTTAGGCACACATCCATATAAGTTATCCATCCTGTCATATTTTTCATCTCCTTTTAATTTGGTTGCAGACAAAGTCTCTGCTGCAACTTCCCTCCTTGATTTTTATTCCTTTTTATAAAGCTATGCTGATTATTATCAGGAATGAGAATGATAAGTTGGTTCCATTCTAAGAATTATATTCAATCGTTATTATCAAAATTGATAATAAAGCAGAAACAAATAAAATAGGTTCCAGACATTTTTGGGTTGTTCTAAATCGTAACTGTGAAATATGTTACGGTTAGGAGGAAAGTAGGTGATTGGTCATGCAAAGTGGAGAAGTACACGGGAAATTACCAAAAGAGGTCATCAATTTCTTGGAAACTGAGGGCGGTCACTCTTTGATCGTTAAGGGAAGTGCCGGAACAGGAAAAACCACCTTTTCTCTTCAGCTCATCGAGGATCTGAAAGGCTTGCAGAACAGCTACTACCTATCCACCAGAGTTTCTGACGAATCTCTGTACCTTCAGTTTCCATGGCTAAAGAAGAAAATAGAGGAAAGCATGATGAAGGTGAAAGAGAAGGCTGAGAAACTCAATGTGGACAGAACAGAGCTTCGTAAGTTGGAGGGACAGATAGAACTGGGTGAGGCGGATGAGATGGGAAGCCAATACCATGGAGATGTGGATGAGGAAGGCATCGTTTTGGATTTGGGCTCATATTTGCCCGAAGTGGATGTCATATACGACACCATTGAGGAAGCGCTGCCGAGAAAGACTTTGGTGGTTATAGACAGCATCAACGCTCTTAGCGAAAGGTATGGTATACCGGCTCCAAAACTCATCAACACCTTCCAAAAGGATTTGGTGGAAAGCACAAGAGCAAATGTTATTTACGTCCTGGAAAGTTCCAAGGAAACATCGCTGGACTATCTTGGTGATGGAGTTATATCCCTGTTCCACTCAAGCGATAGGAACGGAAGGAGGATCAGGCTGATGGACATACAGAAGCTGAGAGGCTGTGAGATTCCCCATTCAAAGTTCCTTTACACCCTATTGGGGGGGAGACTGAGGGTTTTTGGCCCTCAGCGGTTCAACGGATTCGCCATATCCAGACAATGGCAGTCTTTAGTTGATCCAAATGAGTACATGATTTCCACAGGGTGTAGGGAGCTTGATGATCTGCTTGATGGGGGGCTAAGAAGAGGCAGTATAAACATGATCGAGATAGGCGATAACATACACACAGAGCATGCCGACATTTTCGAAAATTCTTTGGTCAGCAACTTCGCATCCATGAATCGTGGTGTGGTGTGGATACCGGCAAAAAAGGGCACCAGCAAATCCGTGAAGGAAGAGTTGGGTCCTCAACTCAAAGATCATGCATTAGAGGATAACGTGCGGGTTTACGAAAAGTACGGAGAAAGAGGTGCAGATGGGCTGTACCATCAGATAGAAGGAAAAGATGTAAGCCAGGATCTGGAATGGAGAACTGCGAAATATGATCTCTCAAAATCTGAGTCACCGGTTCTGCTTCTTGCCGGTTTCGACACCATGGAATCCATTTATGCCACTAACAGCCTGGTGGAAGACCTATCTGATGTGCTCACATTCATCAGGCGCATGGGTGATATCTTCGTTGGCATCACAACACCTTCAACGATTTCCACCCAAAGGCTTGCCGATCTGACTCGAACGCACATAAAGTTGGAAAATATTGGGGGCACGACGGTGGTTTATTGCGAGAAACCCCATACCGGGCTTTACGCCCTGGAGGTAACCACAGACAACGGGTATCCCATGGCGAAATTGGCGCCGATACTGTGATGGGTCAATCGCCCAAGAGCGAAAAAAACATCATGGATTTTTATCCAACCCACCGAAATAATCATATCAGATTAACTTGATTGTGAAACGAGTAACCCATGGTAAAAAGACCAAAAATCGATGACATCAGCCTCTACAGACGAAAGGGACAGTACATTTTGATGGACGAAGAGGTCATTCACCGGCAGATCGATCATGCAGAACTAACAAAAAATGAAACCGTGCTTGAAATCGGTCCCGGACTGGGGGCATTGACTTTTAAACTGGCCCAGAGAGCTGGTAAGGTCGTTGCCATTGAAAAGGATTCAAGGATGTTTTCGTATCTAAAGGCCAGAATTCCGGCAAATGTTGAGCTAGTCAATGCTGATGTTTTGGAGATGGACCCTTCAAGATTCGATGTGGTGGTCTCGAACCTGCCGTATCAGATCTCCTCCCCCGTAACGTTCTGGCTCCTAAATCACAGTTTTAATAGGGCCATACTCATGTTCCAAAAAGAATTTGCCCAGAGAATGGTGGCCAAATGCGGTGAAAAGAGTTATTCCCGCCTTTCGGTCAACGTGTATTACAAGGCAGAGAGCGAGATATTGGAATTCGTGGCAAGAGAGGCGTTCTACCCCGTGCCTGAGGTTGACAGTGCGATCGTCAAATTGGTTCCGAGAAAGGCACCTTTCTCAGTCATAAGCGAAGAGACTTTTTTCAAGGTGGTGGACTCTCTTTTCGGTCAGAGGAGGAAAAAAATCAAGAACTCCTTGATGAATTTGGTGACACAGGAACTGAGAAATTGTGGGATCTACACCAAATCATCCCAAAAAGAAATCATCCAAGGGCTGCCATTTCTGGACGAAAGGGTGGAGAAATTGAGTCCCGAGAGAATAGGCATATTGGCAGATAATTTGGATCTATCTATAAGTCGTTTGGGTGGTTCATCCGGGCAGGACATCAATTGATCGATGTACAGTTGAATGTCCAGATAATGGGTCTATTTGTTGTTCTCCTCGATTAAGGACCAGCTGCCTCCAAAATCATCCACTATGCCAGAAGATAGCTGCACCCTGGCCCTGAATATCCCTTTCTCCAGGAAAAAATGAGCGTTCACTATCTGAGATTGGTAGAGTTTGACCCTTTTCCCGTTCCCGTTGAGTTTATCACCTATACAGGTCAGAAATCCGAGCTTTTCCAGCTGCCGCACTTTCCTGTAACATACCGCTATGGGGATCCCGTAAAATGCACTGATATTCTGGACCGATTTTGGTTTTTTAAAAGTGCTCATCAGTATCTTTGATACGTATTTGTCGCTGATTAGATTTGAAATCATGAGGGGATTGTATTTCCTCTCACTTTCCCTCACATTGGTATTCGCACTTTCTGTAGATGAAGCGGTTTTCATCATTCTCCCCCCCGCCTTCTACTGAGTGCATATAATCCGTCAAGCTTAACATCTATGACCTTAGAAATGTCCCCATTTCTCAATGCTATTGTCATTGGAGTACGACTTTTCTCGTGAACATCATTTTGTTCCTTGTTTAACCACCAAAGACCATCCTCTGTTTCGAAAACACCTTCTCTAACACACCATCTCCTCTTCATCCGTTACTCCTCCCTTTTCTTCTATGAGACCAGGGTTATTACGGCAACTCCTTCGCCCACCAGGAAGTCATCGTGCCGATGTTCTCTTGAGCATTGTATTATACCGGGATTATATAAAACTTTCCAAATTTTACTGTAATTTATACAATTATGGACTGTAAAATATACAATAAAAATAAGTAACTGCTCCAATCAATGGAAAATCGGCTTGCAATTTCTATATTCCGTCTAAAAAATACTCAATAGATATATGTAAATATTACAGGAAATTAATATTTTCTCCATAGTTCCGACATTTTTTCGAACTCGCCGGTCAGGTGCTCCAGGTTGATGATATAATACCTGGACTTCCCGTCCTCATGGGCCACGGTTACCACCCCGATGTTCACAAGATTTTCCACCCTTTTTTTTGCCGTTCTAAAGTTCAGGTTCGTGCCTTCAATGATCTTCGCCATGGTGTGGCCAGTATGAGGATGTAAAAGTAAAAAGTCAAGAATTTTCGATTCCGGGATGTCACCTAAAACGTCCTTGAACATCTGTCTCTCCCTGTATAGCAAATAAATTTTGGGTTCATAGGTCTTTCGGTTTAGGTGCGCAAGTGGAACGAAACAGGATATTATCAGGAAAACCCGGATACTGCGATATCTTTATAGGTTGGTAAATACTCTACTTATTGCTGTAAAATAGGCAGTAAAGAATTTAAATACTGTAAATAATACATTAAAATGCGTTGTAAATAATACAATAAAAAGCCTATAGATTGGGAACAGTATTACAATACCGAGGATTTTAATGTCTCCGAAAGATCGTCGTAAAGATGTGAAAAAGAATACATTGGGCAACGTGGCTTACAATATGGGACACATCCTGTACATGGCCCAGCTCACAGGGAACATCGAAAGAGAAAAACTGGTTAATTCCATGCCGGAGCATGATAGGGAGCGTTATACCAAGGCTTTTAAAGTCCTCATCGGGGACGAACTTCTGGTACCTGTAAAAACGGGGCAAAAGGGTGAATTCTCCATAAATCCAGAAAAGATCGATGAAATAAGGGAGATCACACATCGCTTCGTCAGAGGTACTAAAGAGGAGATCAAAGTCAAGCAGACCCCAAAAAATCCCTTCTTTCATCGAGGCCCGATAAAAAACATAGATCACTTCATAGGTCGTGACGACATAATTTCTCACATCTTCGACAGACTGAGACATACAGAGGACTGTTCCATAATCGGTCCACGGGCTATAGGCAAAACCTCCTTGTTACATTACATATCACACAGGGAAGTGGTAAGAAAACATCATTTGGATCCAAAAAAATACCTGTTCGTTTACTGCGACCTTCAGAGGTTCGGTGAAGATTCACAGGTCATAGATTTCTATTATGAGATGTTCATTCAAACCGTATCCCAGATGAATCTCAGCGACTTGATTATAGAGGAAGAGATTAAAATAATCAACAAAAAAAGCGGTAATGTCATAAAAAAAATCAATATATCTATGTTCGAGCTCGGAGATTTAGAGTCTATGATCGGTGCGCTTTCCGAGAGGGATTACAGGTTGGTCTACATGTTCGATGAATTCGAATCCGTGGCAAATAATCCTACCTTTGATTTTGGCTTCTACGGGCAACTCAGGGCGCTCTCAGGTAATCCCGCTTACAAAGTTGCGTTCATAACAGCATCCAAAAAAAATATGTTCGACCTCACTTTCATGGAGGAAATAAAAACCTCACCCTTCTTCAGATATTTCGAAGATTTCAGGTTGGGTCTTATGGGCATAGAGGATATCAGGGGATTTTTCCGCCTGGCAGCAAAAAATGGATTTATATTCTCCAGCCGAATGAGAACCATGATCGAGGAATGGAGTGGGGGTCATCCCTTCTTGGTTCAACTTGCCTGCGATTATTTCTTTGATCTGGTTATGAACCAAAGGAGATTGAAACCCCAAGAGGAAGAAAAACATCTTGAAATATTCTTGAAGCGGCACCAAAAACACTTCGCCTACTTCTGGAAGCAAGCAAATAGGAGGCAACAGATATGTTTATGGAACCTCGCCACGCGAAAGTCTCTAGACCCGGATTGTAAGAGTATTTTAGGGGATTTGGAAGATAGTTATTTCGTGGTTAGAAAAAATGGAGATTATCGGATGTTCTCCAAAGCGTTTGAAAAGTTCGTGAAAGATAAATCATCGCCAAAATCGGATATAATGTAGATGTGATATACAAGCTCATTTAAAGTGACTTGAGGTGGAAAAATTATAATATCATACATCATATATTTAGAAACCGGTTTGAAAGAGATTTCATTGACAGGTATATGGGGGTAAGATCATCGTTGAGGAGAAAGAAGAAGAGGATAAAACACCAGAATCTTTGGGACCGGTCGATGACTTGATATTGGATTACTGGTCATCTATAGTAGAGATTGATAAGGAAAACAATGGACATATTCTCCAAACATTGAAAGCTAGGGTCAAAGTCGGACGCCTGCGTGAGAAACTCATATCAATATGGTCAAGTACACCTACTGGGCTTGATGACATGGGTCTTGTAATTAAGGATTTGAATACAGGCGAGGAACTGATACCTGAGGTTATAATCGATGATCCGAAATATAAATGGATCAAGATCCCGTTTAAATACCCAATAGAGGAGGATGAAGAGTTTGGATTGGAGGCAAGGTATATACAGCCAAAAACCTACAAGGCGATTGGCGAGGATTACTATAGTTACATGAGTAGGCACGATAGCAAGGATATCCTAATAAAAATAAAATTTCCAGAGGATGTTAGAATCATAGATGCGGATGGCTCCAACGTGAGAACTAGCGGGGGCATTATTCTTGATTTACCAGAGGATAAGAGACCGATAATAACCACGGAGGAAGGGAAAGCATGTATAGTTTGGGCAATTAGGCATGGGAAAATCGGATACACCTATACTGTCCGCTGGAGAACCGAAAAAACTGCCGTTTAGAGTCCAAACTGGGTTATCGTAGAGCGCAGTTGCAGATTTCAACCGATTTTATCAGCCAGGATCAGCCCATCGAGCCTATTTCACGGTTTTGTTACTTAACCACTGCCTGCCCCGCCGCCATCCGTGGTTGGAATTTCACCACCACTGCCTGCCCCGCCGCCACTTAGGCAGTCGTATTCAAAACCGCTGCCGGCTCCGCCACCGTCTGTTCCGGTGATCACGTCGAAACCACTACCTGCACCGCCACCTGCCTGGGCTGTGGTTGATACCAAAAACAGTACTAATAGCCCGATTATAGCCAAAAGTACGGTTTTTTTAACCCCCTCACATCCGCCACCGATTTTTAGGTATCCCTCACATCCACCGCCAGGCTCACTCCTAGGGTATTGCCCCCCTTTGTTCATGTCTATTACCTCCAACGCCCTTTATATTCATTGGGGCGTGATGTAGAGCCTTTATTTGAACTGTATAATTATGTTGTTTCATGTATATAAATTTTGGCAAATTTTTTTTGATGCTATCAATGGG
>JAZGAR010000148.1:0-7192 GCA_036475875.1 Thermoplasmata archaeon | reverse complement strand
GGGTTGTATAAATGCAGCACCAAGAATAGCGGTCATCCAAGGAGAAGATAACGCTGGAAAAACTTCTATTTTTCATGATGGGGTGGAAGTATTTGCTTAAAAATGACTCTCGCATCGAGTTGTGGCGTAATACCATCCAATTATTTCACAAGTACAATCGACCTCCCTTTGTTGGACCATTCAAGGCTACAGGATTAAAATATATCGTAGAACGTCTTTTTTTAACATCAGAGTATGAAGAGAAGAAACCTGATATAGTTTCTAGTGGGGAGACAGGTTGGATGATTTTAGAATTGACCACCAGATCTAAATCTAAAAAACCAAAACTTGATAAATATAGAACTATTGATTCTAATTATCTCAGCACGTATGGTCTTCACATCCACAAGAGAGAACCTGATGTACTCAGCAGTAGATTATCATATGTAGATGATGGACCATATTGTCAGATAATTGTTAAGGATGTGCTACAACTAAAAAAGGAGGAGAATATCCAAAATCAAAATTTAAAGGATAATCTAATTGAAGCAAATGGAAAAGAATTAAAAAAACTTCCTCAAATTCCTTTTACTCTTGTCCCAGAAATGTCATTACCAGAGGTTCGTCAGGGTCTTGTTGACATAGTTTTGAATTTATTTGAACAAAATAACCCAGGAAAAACTTTGGGTGAGATTGTAGATGAAGGGTTAGAAAGGTTGGCTAACAAAATTAGCGTGACCGAGAAACGGAGTTTAATGGATAAAGTTAAGAGTCAATTAGATGTTCTTATTAGGAAACATCTAAACGGATATCTCGAATTCAAAGAAAACCACTATAGGACCACAGGTAAGTTCAAACAACATCATAAAACGATGGGACACATATCTTCGAAGTTAAGAGAATGGACCGGTGAGGGTATAGATAAAACATTAGATAATTTTACTCAAAAGAAATCATAACATTGTGGAAAATATAAAGCACTTTTTCATTTTGCGATAACAATAACCCTTTAACTCATTCTTCATTCCCTCCTCAAAAGTAGCTTTGCCAATTCCTTCCTTCTTTCCATGATCTCCTCGTTCTCCTCCTCGTAAACCACGGCTTCAGTGGAGCAGAACTTTATGCACACCGGTTCTCCCTCACACAGGTCGCATTTGATGATCTCACCCTCAAAGGAATTGATCGCCCCGTACGGGCAGGCGATGACGCACATCCTGCACCCGATACATTTGTCCTTGTCAATTCTTACTATGCCGTCCTCATCTCTTGTAATGGCCCTTACCATGCAAACTGCAACACACTCGGGCTCCTCACATTGGAGGCATACGAACTGCATCTCATAGCGCTCGAATTCATCCCTAAGAACATTGATCGCCCCTTTCTTTGGGTTGCACTCCCCCAATTTTTCCAAGGCGCAGGCGATTGAACATTGTCTGCATCCAGTGCATTTTTCCGGGTAGGTGAAGAGGTATTTCACGCTATCGCCACCAGCTCTGAGACCCGCTCATCTTTTACCTTCCCCTCTAAAGTCCATCCCCTCACCTCATAGAACCTGTCAAGCGCTTTTGCGAATTCCTCTCGATCTATGTGATGACCTTTTGCGGCCTTTAACGGACTTGGGTCGTCGAAGTATTTTTTAGGTAGGGTGTCGTGGGCCTTGGTCAGTCCCTGTTTCATGTTAAACAATCTCTCGATGTCTATGACCCTTGGTCCCACGGCGCGAAGATCGGAATCTTTATAATCCCAACCCGAGGCGGCATTAATCAATCTCAGCATCCAGTTGTAGTCCACGAAGTGGGGGCTGTTGAAGCCGTGACAAATGAACTTGCACATTCCAAGACAGTCGATGGTGGCGAAAATATTCTCTGACCAGGACACAACGTGCTCCTTCGTATCCAAGGTTGTGGGATCGTTTGCGATCTCTGCACCATAGATTTTGTTCCTTACATCAGAAGGTAATTTGAAGAATATTTCCAGGGTAGGTCTGGATCTCAGATGATCCGCACCTCTGGAGGAGGTGGCTATTCCCAGTGCGAATGCCTTCATGTACCTCACGTCATGTGGGTCGGACTGGGGTAGGCCTTTTACTGCTATGAGGTAATCCCGATTTGGATCGTTCAGCTTCTCTGCAGCCCACTGTCCTTCAGCCAAAACATCCCCGAAGCCTTCCCTGCGAGATATCATGTCAATCATTTTGGCGTACATCTCATAATCATTGAAACTTAGATTTATTCCACCAGTTGTCTTCTCATCGATTATTCCCTTTTCAAACAATTCTGTGGCCCAGGCCAGGTAGGTACCCGTGGATGATACGTCCAATCCCAGATCGTTAACCTGATTCTGGAGTTTTATGCAATCCTCAAGTTTCTCCATCCCGATATTGGAGCCCAAAAGTCCCAATGCAGTGTATTCGGGTCCTTCACCTCCCAAGGTATTCCTGTGCCTGCAGTGAATAAAACAGGAGGAGCATGAAATCATCTTCTCAACGAACTTCTCCACCTCCGAAGCATTGAAATCATCGCTCCACGCGTTGAGCTGGCTGTTCTTCGTTCGAATTCCGCCGATAGCGTTGGATACTTCGTATAATAGAGGGGTTCCCACTGAGCCCAAAATCGGTGTGATCTTCGATTTCATGAGGTAGTCCTTCAATTCCTCAACCGTTTTCAGCATCTCTTTGGGATGTGCAATTTCTATACCCCCCGTTCCATGGGCCACTATTCCCTTGATGTTTTTAGAACCCATGACACAGCCCAAACCAGTTCTTCCCCCGGCGTTCTTTATTCCGGTTCGAATGCAGGCATATCGAACTAGCTTTTCACCAGCGACGCCGCATACCGCCATTTCAACCTGACCGAGATCCTTTCGAAAAGCCTTTTGCACATCCAATGTATCCAAGCCCCAGTAGTCCTTTGCATCCCGAATTTCAATTGTTCCGTCATCGACGTAAATGAAGCTTGGTTTTTCCGCCTTCCCCTTCAGAATCAACCTGTCGAATCCAGCGTATCTAAGCTCCGGAGCAAAGAATCCCCCGCAGTTCGTGTCACCTAAAAAACCTGTTTCCGGGGATTTTGCAGATACGTTGAATCTTCCAGATGAAGGAGCCAGGGTCCCTGTCAAGAATCCTGCACCGAAAATCAGAACGTTTTCAGGGGAAAGAGGATCTATTCCCTCAGGCAGTAGTTTCCAAAGATAATACGAATTAAGACCCCTTGCGCCTAAAAGTTTCTTTTTTAGTGATTCCGAGACTTCATGGATACTGATTTTCTTCTTTGAAAGGTCTATTACACCCAGTTTTCTTTTAAGCATTGTATCGACCTCAACGCAGGCGAAAGCTAAATCCAATATTGTGAAAGGGGGTATGTTGAATGTGGGTTTTTAAGTTTTGCTAAAAAAAACTATCCTCCGCCCACGGGCATGAAGATCAAAATTTCATCGCTTTCTTTGATAGGGGAGTTAACATCCTGCAAAGCGGTTATTGGCTTATCGTTCAAAAAGATGTTGACACTGTATGTGACCTCGCCCTTATCATCGAATATTTCTTTTTTCAAATCCGGATAAAGTTCACAGAGCTTGTTCAATGCATGGTTTAATATTTCCCCCTCTAACTCCAACTCCACCTCTCCCTTTCCAACAATATCAGAATAAGGCTTCAGCAATTTCACCTTGATTTTCATATTTATACCTCACTTCAATCCCAACAGCTCAACCGCATTTAATCCAAGGACTTTCTCGATGGTGGATTCATTCAGTGGAAGGGCTTTTACATCTTCAATGTTTTCTTTGATGCTCTTTATTCCTGGCCAATCGGAGCCGAACAAAACCTTGTTCGAGTTCTCTTCCAAGTCTGGAAAGTACCGCAACAGGTTCTTCGGTGGGAGACCGGAAACCTCCATATAAACATTTTCATGGAGCTTTGACAAAAAGTAGGCCTCTTTATACCATAATCCTCTACCTGAATGAGCCATTATTATTTTCAGATCGGGAAAATCCACGGCCACATCATCCAACAAAAGCGGGTTTCCGTACTTCAGCCTGGAGCCCTTGAATATTGAAGAACCTGTATGGACCATAACAGGAATTCCTAGCCTTTGCGCCTCCTCGTATAATGGATAGACGATTTCATCGTTCGGATGATACTGCTGGTACGTGGGGTAGAGCTTGAGACCTTTAAAGCCGCCTTGGTCCACCAACAACTTAAGCTTTTGTGCAAATCCATCCTCAGTTTTTGGGTCGATGGAGGCAAAGGGAACGAACATTTTTTTCCCATGACAAAAATCATGCACGAACTCGTTTGAGACAACACCGGTAGTAATAGGAGAATTCTCGGCCAGTATCACGGCAATATCCACTCCTTGGTTTTTCAGGTAGGCCGCTAAGCCCTCAGGATTCATGATGTCTTCGAAGTTCTCGTACAGCTTTGGGTTCACTTTCTCGAAGTGCTCGTTCACCCATGAATGCCAATGTTCTTTTTTTCCGATGTTAACGTGAAAGTCTACGATCATAAGATTCCAGCTTTAAGAATATCGCTATTACGCACAATATATGAGAGTATATTTAAAAGTTGAGATATGGGTAAAAACCTCGCCCCCAACCACAAACTTTTTACCTTCCTCGGATATACCAAATCCCCGACAAGGCTGGGCATATAAATGATAGAAATCGACGAGGAACTTTGCAAGGGATGCGGCATCTGTACGGATTTCTGCCCCATGAAGGTGCTGGAGACATCGGATAAGATCAACAAGAAGGGCTACTATCCCCCAAAAGCCGTGAAGGAGGATGAATGCCTGGGCTGCAGGCTCTGCGAGCTCTTATGCCCTGAATTCGCCATATTTATCATAAACGAGTAGGTCGAAAGTAGGTCGAAGATCATGGATTATTACGCAAAATACCTGAAAAAGTTCGAAGGAAAAACTTTTTTTATGCTCGGTGACGAGGCCGCAGCATACGGAGCATTGTTCGCAAGATGCAATTTTTTCGGCGGCTACCCCATTACGCCAGCCTCTGAGACTGCTGAAGCAATGGCAAGGGAACTGCCAAATGTAAACGGCTACTACATTCAATTCGAAGATGAAATAGCAAGTCTAGGAGCTGTGATCGGCGCCTCATGGGCTGGAGGAAAGGCCATGACCGCAACATCAGGTCCAGGATTTTCCCTGATGCAGGAGAACATCGGCTATGCCGTGATGACCGAAACGCCATGCGTCATAGTGGACGTGATGCGCTCAGGCCCATCCACAGGCCAGGCCACAAAACCTGCTCAAGGAGACGTGATGCAGGCGCGCTGGGGCACACACGGTGACCATAACATCATCGCTCTAGCTCCATCGTCCGTGCAGGAATGTTTCGATCTTATTATCGAGTGCTTCAATCTCTCGGAGCGATATCGCACACCTGTGATATTTCTAATGGATGGTGAAATCGGTCATCTCAGAGAGAAAATAACGATGCCGAAACTCAAAGACGTGAACCTCGCAAAAAGAGCCAAAGCAAAAGGTGATGCCCCGATATTCGGGGGGGAACTGGTACCTCCGATCATGGAATTTGGCGAGGGAGGATCTGTTCATGTCACGGGTTCAACCCACAAGGAGAACGGCATGAGGGATGTTGATACACAGATGGTACATGAGAAACTGATTACGAGAATCTACAACAAGATAGATCAGAATCGAGAGAAAATCGCTAAAATCGAGAAAAAATTCATGAAGAATGCGAAAGTTGCTGTGGTTTCCTACGGCGCTTCTGCAAGACCCAGCCTAGGGGCTGTGTTGAAGGCAAGAAAGGAGAGGAAAAAGGCGGGCTTTTTCAGGCTGATAACCATATGGCCCTTCCCAAGGAAGGAAATAGAAGCTCTGGGTGAAAATGTGGACCATATACTGGTTCCGGAAATGAACCTGGGCCAGATCTCAAGGGAGATAGAGAGGTTCGTGGACTGTGATGTTATCTCTGTACCTAAAATTGGCGGGGTTGCACATTCAATAGACGAAATATACGCCAAGATAAAAGAGGTGGTCTAACGAAGAAGCACAAGCACAGGCTCATGAAATACCTGAGAGAGGAAATCCTGCCCTCGAAATTCTGTGTAGGTTGCGGATGCGGTACCGTACTTAACTGCTATACGCATGCTATAGATGAGCTGGGTTTGGATCCAAAGAACATCGTCTCAGTAACCGGCATTGGCTGCTCCTCCTGGATACCATCGCCTTACCTAAAGTGCGACACCCTGCATACGACCCACGGGAGACCTCTGGCCTTTGCAACCGGAGTGAAGGTAATGAAGCCTGAGATGGATGTCGTGGTTATTGCGGGTGATGGGGACATTGCAGGCATAGGAGGCAATCATCTGATTCATACCGCCCGAAGAAATCTCGATATATCGGTGTTCTTGGTGAACAACTACATCTACGGCATGACTGGTGGGCAGGTTTCACCAACAACTCCTATGGGCCACCGTACCACAACCACCCCGTACAAAAATATCGAGCACCCCATGAGGATTGCGGAATTGGTGGCCGCCGCTGGAGCCAGTTATGTGGCAAGATGGACAACATACCATGTTTTTCCCCTTATGGAATCCATGCAGAACGCCTTCAAGAAGAAGGGATTTTCGTTCATCGAAATCATATCCCCTTGCCCTGTTGCACACGGAAGAAGGATAGGGATGAGAGACGGCCAGGATTACTTGAACATGTTCAAGGAGAAGGCCATCAAGGTGGAGAAGGCCAAGAACTTAAGCGAGGATGAATTGAAGGACAGGATAGTGATCGGGAAGTTCGTTGACAGGGAAAGGGAGGAATTCACGGATAGCCTGAGAAAATTGAATATGGAGAGGATAGGAAAATGAACATAAGGTTCTCAGGATTCGGAGGACAGGGCATAGTGCTCTCAGGCTTCATACTGGGCAACGCCGCACTCATTGACGGAAGGAATTCGATACAGACCCAATCGTACGGCAGCGAGGCAAGAGGGGGTGCATGCCGAAGCGATGTGATAATTTCCAAGGAGGATATATACGAGTTGTCTCCACCTGAAATAGACTTCCTCATCTCCATGTCGCATTCAGCATTCGAAAAGTATTTTCATTCCCTAAAAAAAGGTGGAACCTTGGTGATAGATACCGATTTGGTATTCCCCGATAAAAAGGACAAAAAAAATGTTAAGTGTTTTGGCATTCCAGCAACTGATATTGCATATAAAAAATTCGGCAGGAAGA
>JAZGAR010000147.1:0-2817 GCA_036475875.1 Thermoplasmata archaeon | reverse complement strand
CCTTTGGAAAGAGAACCATGTATGCGCCCATCACTCCAGCTATTGCGCCACTGGCCCCTAAACTGGGGACCAGGGAGTTGAGGTTGGTGAATATGTGGAGTAGAGATGCAATGAGTCCACAGAGTATGTAGAAAGACAGGTACCTTAAATGACCGAGCCTATCCTCAATATTATCCCCGAATATCCACAGGTAGAGCATATTGCTGAGGAGATGGATCCAGCCTCCATGCATAAACATCGCGGTTAAAATGGTCAGAGGCACAGGGACTAAGGCCGGGGGGCTGATATCCACAAAATGGGTAAATTCATAGGGGATACAACCCAGTCGAAAGAACAGTGGTTCAGCACCTCCAGGTACAAAGAAATTCTGATAGATAAAGACAGAAATATTGGCCAAGATGAGGGCAATATTAACAAGAGGAACGCTACGGGATGGATTTTCGTCTCTTAAGGGAATCATCTAATCTCTCAGGACAGTTGCTGACCTTTCAGTGAGTACTCCAAGTTTAAAAAAGTCTGAAATAGGCTAATATAGAATAACAGTTAACACATCAACCTAAGAGTCCATAATGAGCTATGAATTTAATTCGTGCGCCTTTCCTGGCCCATGATCAATTCAGACCAAACCGAAAAGGTTGATGCACCCGGCAAAAGACTCAAAGCTGAATAACCGTTGAAAGATAAGGTTTGTATGGTCAGCTTGGATAATGGATTATTCGATAGAAGGGTTGCGACTTCCGGCCGTGTTGGAAGATCTACAGCAGATGTTAACATCTGCTCAGTACCAGATAGATATAAAAATATCGGTAACTGCTTACACCCTTATCTTCGGGTCGATAACCTGAATCCGTGCGTCGGGGATCCTGTCCGCCAGGATCCTTGAGTTTTCGGGCGGGACCAGGACATCCTCGCTTCCTGTCAAGACCAGGGTAGAAGCCTGGATCTTGAGGAGCCCTTCCCACGTATCGTGCGCCTGACGGCCGACAACTGCTGAACCAGCAAGTTGGGAGCAGGAGGATTGAGCCCTTGCACCTTGACTTTTGGCATGCCTGGGCCGCCTCCGTTACAGCCCCTTGGGTCGAAAATCTTTAGTCAATGTGGGTAAGGCGCTGATCTCACTCGCCGAGGTATTCAGGTATCCTGCTTTACCGAGATGGACTTGATTTTCTATCCTTTTCTAAGAACTATCATCACGTTTTCATCAAACCATTCGATTTCATTGAGGTCCGTGAAATGATGGGTGATTTTCTTCCTAAAATCCTTTAAGGCCTGGTCAAACGTATCTACCGAATAAAGAGAGAAGGTGGAGTAATGTTTGTTTTCAACCTGTTTGATGAGTTGTTCCAGAGAGGCACGGCGTTTGAATTTGAAAAACTCAATCGACACCATGTAGATGGAGTTGAGCGAGTTCATCCACTGCTCCAGATGGGCAATGTCGTACAAGCGGTTTTCTCTTTCGGAGAAACCAGGAAAGAATTTCCCCCAGATATTTCGGGAGTTTTGGCTTTTAAGACGGGTGTAGATAAAAATATAACCTTTTTTCTTCAACGCCTTAGCGGATTTATTGAAAAAAATCATGGGATCGAAATGATGAATGGCGTTAAATGACAAAACGCAGTCCATAGAACCCTCTGGCAGATGCAAGGCTGATAAATCCGAGTTAAGAGTTGAGAAGTTCTCTACACCATGCCTTTTCAAGTACTGGGTGGTTTCCGCGATCATGGATTCATTTATATCATTGCAGGTGAGATGGAGCCTCGGCAGATGTTGAAATAGGAGCAAACAGTATCTTCCTCCGCCACAACCAATATCAACGACATGGATGGACTTTTTGTGTTTTAACTTATCCTTGATGTACAGAATCGGTTCCACGTCAGTGGTTCTTATTTCATTGTATGAGGCAGCTACCTCAGCAAAATGCCCGTGCATACAGTCTTTAGAATTATTCATTTGCATTGAAAATCAATGTGAATTTTATGCTAAGTTCTAATCAAGACCGGTCGTCCGGTTACCAAATATCTTCCAGCCTTCTCTCAATGGCTGGTTTTCTCTCATGAATGATACTTACATTAATCTCAACAGTGCTCACTAAATCCGGGGTATTGGTGGTTGCTTAGATCTGACTTCCCTAATTATATAACCTGGTACTTTTACCGGGAGTGCATTGAAAATGCAAGTATAAATTTAGGAATAGCAGGTTAGGGATATTAACATCTTAATCAATATTCTAGATTATTCACTTATGCGTAAAGAGATATATGGTTTATCAAGGCAGCAGGGCTAAGTCATAGTGTAAGCTAACCTATTGATTCTTTAACTAATTGCTGGGTATGTGTATCTTTTTTTGTTATGCTCTATATGGGCCTTTGCAAGGTCGTTTTCAAAATGGTTTATTGCACCTTAACCCTTAGAATCATACGCTCAGTCTATATAAACCATTTTGAAACGACCACTAATCCAGACTATATGAAAGGGTATAATCAAAAAAAAGATACACATACCCTTGACTTTGACGTTACCCTGATCAAGGCAGTTAGAAGGTTGATTTGAGTCTCCCAGCCTGCACCATACATAAAAATTGACGAGCGGAAGAAGGACTGGATGAATAGTCAAGGGCACAGTCATGAAAAAGGGTTGCAAAAGTTAAGGATAGTGACTATATTGGATACATGGAAGTTTAGAATAAGCCTTAAGAATATCGATATGAGGTGAGGTAATGGAGTTTGAAGATAGTCTGGAAAAAGAGCAAGAACAGAGGATTCCCAACCAGAAAGAACTGGAAAAGGAGCTCAGCGAGTATCTTTCAAAAAAATACGG
>JAZGAR010000146.1:0-7912 GCA_036475875.1 Thermoplasmata archaeon | reverse complement strand
ATCGTGATAGATAAGGTTACAACCAAACCAATAGAAAAGATTATTGAATCTCTGGTATCTCTCGGTCTTACAGAATCTGACTGGAAAGAGATTCAAAAAGATCGGGAAGATGAGAAATGAGATATTGTTTAGACACTTGGTTCTTTATTAAGTTGAGTGAAAGCGATGCCAAAGCATTAAAATTAATCAGGGAAACAAAGAAAAACAGTTTTTTTGTACCGTCTGTTACAATTCTTGAGTTGACTCGAAGTGCAATTAGAAAAGGAAAACTCAAGAACTTAACTGATTTAATTTCTTCTTTGTTAAAAGAAAAAAATATTAAGATAATAGATTGCAATATTGAAATTGCAAAGAAAGCAGGAGAATTATCCGCTACTTATAACATCCCAAGTATCGATTCTATAATCGCATCAACATCGATAATAAACAAATGCCATAAATTGTTATCTGATGATTCCCATTTTAATAAACTCCACAAGAATAAAATGATTAAGAAATATAGTTGGTAAGTAATCCTTATTTTAACTTTACCGATTCGAGCAGGCTGTGGGGATGGAGCCAGTGCAGAAGCGGAATGGGAAGGGGAGGTAACGGTATAAAGCCAAACTCCGAATATCATATTAAGCACCCTCGCCTTAGTTGCGAAAACAATATTAATCGACGCAAGCATCCGTGGAAGCTCCTCTTCGCAGGAAATCGTAGATTTCCGAGCCTCAAGGTCAATACATGATTGACCTGAGGGTCGAAGCGAACCGACGGGGCGAGTAGGTAGGGCAGGGCTTCATTTTCGGATTCCGAAGGAATTTGAGAACTAAGAGGGCGAGCGAAGCGAAACCTCAGAGTTATCGGATTTCGTAGAATTTACAAAACAAAAACCTTCAATATATACTCCATAGACCCACATAGTAGGTCAGCAACAGAATGTTACCCACCAACAGCAGGGTTGCAAGGGTCATGATCGTCATGTAAACACTTTTGAACGTCAATTTTCTTAGGATCAAAGCGTATATGATAGGCTGTGCCACGGCTATTGGCCATGCCACTATCAAAAACTCTGGGGTTATTAGATAACTGATTAAACCCATGTAAATGATAAGGGCATTGGCCATTACAATGCAAAACAAACCAGCATAGAAGGCCCTCTTCTTCCCAAGCTTTACGGCAATTGTGTTTACACCCAACTTCTTGTCGTTTTCCTGATCTATGATGGTCGTTGGGATGTATATGGAACTTACACCGAACAACGAAGTAAGACCCCATATCACAGGATAATCGAGTAATGATTTTGCGACTATCCAACCAGCAATCGAGCAAAGTACTCCGCTACCAACAGCGTTCGTAATCACATCCAAACCAGCCCTGTTCTTCAATCGAATAGGGGGGGTGGAATAGCATATCGATAATAATAAGCAAAGGCTGACCAGCAGCATAAACAACGCAGAGATGAAAAAAGAGATCGCCAACGCAAGAAACATAAGAACTATCGACGCGCGAAACACGGTTTTCGAGGCTAAGAAGCCCTGCGGCAGGGGAAACAAGGCCTTTCTTTTGCTGGTCTTATCAATTTTGCTGTCCCTATAATCATTGTAGAGCAGGGTTGAACCACCCAAAAAAGGTCCCATAACCATCAATCCAAGCCCAAAAAGGATGAACTGCTCGTAACTAGCTTGTGAAGGATTATTGGAAGTCAACAGATCCAAAATGTAGGGGGGAAAAAGCTCCTTCGTTGCAAAAACCCATCCCATATAAAAGGGAAGCACCGAAACTCCCCAGAATAAGGGCACCATATGTTTAAACAAATATCTTAGAATCTTCAGAGGCGAGATTTCATAGGTTTTATCCTCAAGAGGCATGTCATCAGCTCAGAGAGGGCACTAAATTGCTTTTGCTGCGATATCCACGATATCCATCACTTTCATTTTAAACTTTTCACCCTTTGCTTTCATCTGTTCCTTCTTTGCCTCCACCCCGATGCTTATCTGCCCCTTGCAGTTCGGACAGCCTGAAACGATGGTTTTTGCCTCCAATTTAATGGCCTCATCGATCTTTCTTGCGGTTATGTCAGTGGTCAGATCATAGTCCACCGCTTTTAGACCCCCTCCACCACCGCAACATACACTGTCTTCCCTGTTGGTGGGAAATTCTAGAAAAGAATCTACTCCGGGAATATCGGCGAGAATCTCTCGAGGCTCATCAAAAATACCCTGACCTTCCAAGAATGAGACCCTTCCCAGCTCACAGGGGTCATGGTACACGATTGGCAGGTTCTTTCGTTTGAATTCCTTTGAAAATTCGAGCTTGCCTTCATTGATCAACCTGTTAATCAATTCCGAGGTATGAATCACCTCAAAGTTCAATTTACCCACGTATTTTGCATACTTCTTGAGACCCCGCAAGCATCCTGGACAGCCTGTGACAACCGTGGTGGCGCCGCGCTTTTCGATCTGACCCACATTGTGTTGTGCGATCTGCTTGAAATTCCCTGTTTGGCCTGTCATCACATTTATCGCGCCGCAGCACTTCTCATCCGTGCCCAGAGTTGTAAAATTAACCCCAGCCTTTGTGAAAACCTTCATTGTGTTCAATAACAATTGATACTCGTGATATGCGGTCATGCAGCCTGGGAAATATAATATCTCGGCTTTAGCAGGAAGCTTGTAATCATCCCTGTACCATTCATCTCTTTTTGCCAATGGCTCCATGAACGGATTCCAATATTCCTTGTTGTCTATGTTGTTGTACATATCCACCGCAGCCTGAGGGGGACCGTAACCGTTCTCCACGATCCACTGCCGAGCTTCCTCCCAAAATTCATGGAATTCGATATCCACGTGACATATGGTCTCACAGCGGGAGCACAAGGTGCAGCTGTACAACCTTTTCATCCATTCTTTGCTGGGCTCGATTTTTCGTCTCAGGATTTTATCCATTAAGCTCTTTGAGCTCAGTTGTTTCAACCAAAAAACCTTCCCCCTGGGCGTGAGGGACTCCCATCCAGTCTCTCTATAAACCGGGCAAACTGACCTGCAGTATCCACACTGCAGACACGCATACATATCCGTTATACGGGGCATTTTTTTTCCCATTATGTATCACTTCGCATGCTCCGATTGTGATTCGATATTCAATTTTAGTTTCATACCTGGCAATCTTGCCATTAAGGCCATCATGTCCATGCCCATATTCATCCCGAAAGCAGGGATCGGAACTCCAAATCGGGTCAAACCTTCTATGGTTTTTCCTGGATTCATAACATCATGTGGGTCCATTACAAATTTTATATTCCTCATCACATCCGCCCCCTCACCGTGCATCTTTTTCAAATTTCCTGCAAAAAAGAGGCCCAGTCCTGCCGGCCGGCCGCCCATTTTAAAAGATAAGTCTCCGATCTTTTTGGTAAATGCCATTGCCATCATCGATCGCAATTTTCTCTCATCAGTCAAACAATACGGCATGAATGCAATGGTATTTCTGTCCGGGACGGTGCCTGTAATTGCTCCGTTAAGCTTCATTTTCTTAAAGACCTTATTTGTTGCCTTTATCATTTCATGCAGCCTTGAAACAGGAATCATACCTTCTGCCAGCATGATAGTGGGGCCTAGCCTCTTGGTTCGCATCTCAAAGAGCCGCTCTTCCCACTCATGATGTGAAAACTCATCGTTCTGTTTCTCTCCCATGTTTTTCTGCATGATCTTATCCACAACTTTCTCCTCACCTTCAGTTGACGTCTTCGTTCCCTCCAAGGCAAGATTTACCATCGCGTTGATCTTGGGAACTTCTTTCCCCATCTGTCTTAGGTATTCGAAATGTTTTTTGTCGAAAAATGAGATATGAAGGGGTGTAACCTCGGAACGTGTTAGTTCATGTATGGCATCGCACATGGCACCTATATCGTGGAAGATATACGAAATAGGACGGAGTTCATCAGGAGCCGGATAGATTCTTAGTGTGACCTTGGTTATGATGCCCAAAGTGCCCTCTGCACCTGCAAAAAACTTGCGCAGGTTGTCACCCAATGAAACCGAACCCAGAGAATCGACACCAAAAGTCGCGATATCTCCATTTGGAAGGACCATCTCAACCGCTAGGATCTGTCTCTCCACGCCACCGTACTTGTACGAGCCTATTCCAACACCACCGGTGTTAATCCAACCTCCAATAGTCGCAGCAGGTGCGCTGCTTGGATATGCGCCGATCATATAACCTTCACTTTGCATGTTATTGTCCAACTCGTTCCATGTGATTCCAGGCTCCACGGTCACAGTTAGATTTCTTTTGTCGATCTTGATGATATCGTTCATCGTGGCCATATCCACCACAATTCCGCCCATTACTGGCACCGCACCGCCCAATGCCCAACACGCACCTCCTCTTGGCACAACCGGTATTTGCTCCTCAATTGCAAACCGAAGCACTCCAGAGACCTCGCCTGCACTTTTTGGTCTCACGACTATATCTGGCATCATCTTGAACCCCATCTCCATCATCTTGGGGAGAGGGGCGACATCGTGGCTGTACAATCGCCGTTCGAATTCGAACTCACTGATCCTCGCCTCGTCGATAATAGCGGCCAAGGATTTATAAAGTTCGGAATGTTCGATCTCTGGGGTCTTTTCCTCGGTACTTTCTTCTTTGGCGTCCCCTTTTTCATCTGTTTTTTCCGTCATGGATCGTCCTCGGAATGGTTTTTCTGTTCATCATAATGAACTTAACACCCTATTCAACAATAATGTTTTAATCTTGTAAATAGGAATATATAATCTTTGTTCTGTTACCATGAAGGAGAACTATGTTATATAGAAGGGAACTTTAAGGTTTAAGCCTTGTCATCATTCTCTTTTAGATATTTATCTCGTCACTTATCCTCCATCATCTTTTCCTTCTCTTCCATTTGCTCTTTAAACCATTTTTCAAATTCATCTCCTGCTTGCATGAGGTTTTTCAGTTCTCCCGTATCGCTTGGTTTCACTTTCACTATCCAGCCGTCACCATAGGGACTGTCGTTGATGAGTTTTGGCTCATCCTCCAATTCCTCGTTTACTTCGATTATCTCCCCAGATACCGGAGAATACAGCTTACCTGTCCATTTTCCGCTGCTCATGGTCCCAAAAGGCTTGCCCTGTTGAACCTCATCTTCCTCCTCTAGGGTAACCACACGCTTGATTGTACCTGCCATCTGCGCTGCAAAATCTGTCACACCCACGAGGACGACATCACCTTCCACTTTGGCGTAGGTATGTTCGACGTGGTAATATATGCCCTCCGGCAAGTTGAAATCCTCTCTTTTCATTTGCTCTCCTCCAATGATATTTTCGTAGTCGATTCCTTTTCATTTTCCATCAGAGCATACTGCTTTTGGTATGTCCGATGCGAACAGACCTGCATGGCGGATATCAAATATAAGTTTTGCGATTTTCGTCGCTGGCGGTTCAACACCAACTTCGATTCCATTTCGAGACCATTGATATTTCACGATTCACGACAAAATAGAGTGGCTATCATCGATGATATAGAAAATTCCAAATCCGGTGGAAGAAATCCAACCAAGAGGAAGAGTCACCCTCCGCTCAGGGTCTTTAACCTCCTTACATATTCATCCGCTTTCTCGGGGCTTGACAACACATTTTCTACAAAATCCACCTCTCTCAACGAGGTCAAACCATTCTTCTCCAACCTCTTTGCATACGATTTTCCGAGGAATTCCGAGTCGAATCTTTGTTCCTTTAACCCTTGGCTGATAACCTCAGCCGCGATTCTTCCACTTTTAATGGCGTAAAATACACCTTCCCCGGTCCCGGGAAAAACGAATCCGCCCGCATCACCGCCAAGAACGATTCTATCGGCGGTCAGTGTGTCAAAAGGGCCTCTCATCGGTATAAGGTGAGACTCGATTCTTTCAATTTTTCCATCCAAGATCTTTTCTTTAATAAATGGCTGCTCTAAGAATTCATCAAGAGTTTTCTTACTATCCTTTTTAAAATCTGCAGACAAGCCACCGACCCCTACTTTCACCGCATCCTTTAATGGACTTATCCAACCGTATCCAAAGGGAATAGTGTAGTACACTTCGAACCAATTTCCGAGCCGTTCATCGATTTTTTTTTTGGAAAGAGAGATCTCGTATTGAATTGCAAGAGCCATGTCCTTTGATTTGTCTACGCCGCATTCAGCTATACCGGTCATCTTTCTCATCACAGAGTTAACACCATCCGCACCCACTATAAACTTGGCACAAAATGAACCTCTATCCCCGAACACCTCCACAAAATTTTTGTTCACCACGCAGCCTGAAACTCGTACATGCTCAAGTTCGGTTTTTACCCTCTTAACAAGAAAATAATCGAATTTCTCTCTCCTCACGATCAATCCCCTTTTTGGAAAAGCGGACTCGACGACCACACCCGAAGGCGAGAAAAGACGATAGCCCTCAAGCGGCCTTTCCATTATGCTTTTGGGAATTTCCAGCTCAGAATAAATTCGTGGCGGTAGGACACCTGCACAAGGTTTATTTCTCGGAAATTTTTCTTTGTCTATCAGAACTATCCGATGACCCAATTGTTCTAGGGCGTATGCAGCGGATGCCCCTGAGGGTCCGGCACCAACGATCGCCACATCGTATATCAATTAAATTTCCCCGTTGTCGGAAAGGATAACCAAATGTTGCCTTAAATATTTTTGTTGCTGAAAAGCAAAGTTATAAAATAGTGGGAACTTAATTCTGCGAGTGGTGAACATCCTTGGAAAACATTCGAACCAACATCGAGGAGCTACTTTCCCAGCCTCTCAAGCTGCTCTTGGAAAGGGCGTGGGATATCAGAACAAAAAATTTCCCCCAGGTCCTAAATATATCCGTTCCAAGCGCTAAAACATATATTACCGACCACTATCAGAATAAAAAAGATCTGTTTGTGAATATCAGCATTACTGGTGATAAATGTGCTCTTTCCTGCGAGCACTGCCAAGGAAAACTGCTGGAGTCCATGATACCCGCCCAGAACCCAGAAAAGTTAAAAGAGCTAGGGGATGTACTGGTTGAGAAGGGTTGTGAAGGAGTACTCATCAGTGGCGGTGCATCGATCAACGGAATGGTTCCACTTGACGAGTATATCGATGCTATCCACCATTTAAAGCGAAAAGGATTGCAGGTGATCGTTCATACGGGTCTTGTGAATGAAGTGACCGCTGAAAAGTTGAAGGAGGCGGGCGCTGATCAAGTTCTTATAGACATAATAGGGGATGAAAAGACCACCAGGGAGGTATACCACCTCAATAAGACACCCGATGACTTCCAAAAATCGCTGAAAATCTTGAAGAATGCCGGTCTGGAGATTGCTCCACACATCGTAATAGGTCTTCATTTTGGAGAGGTGGTGGGTGAATATAATGCCCTCCGACTTATTTCGGAAGTGAACCCGGAGGTGATCGTAATGGTTGTTCTATCGCCTTTGTACGGCACTCCAATGCATGGTGTGAAAACACCTTCACCTGAAGAAATCGCGAGGATTGCTGCCATCGCGAGAATAATCAACCCAAAAACCAAGATCACATTCGGTTGTGCAAGACCTTCTGGCCCTCAAAAGATAGACACTGAGAAACTGTTGATAAAAGCGGGTGTCAATTCCATAGCCTACCCAACAGATGAGACCATCGATTATGCTCATAATCTCGGATTAAGAACGAATTTTAAGGAGGAATGCTGCTCTCTTTTATGAATGTAATATGCGGAGGGAGAGCTATCATCCAAGAAACAGCATCTGGAACCTCGTGGATGTCCCGGAATCATTGGAGCAAAACATTAAAGTATAGCAAAATTATTTACACCTGAAATCCGTTACGTCCACGTAAAGATATGGAGACAAAAAGATGATATTCGTTGAGGGGATGTTGGTTTTCGTATTAATCGCTCTTATTT
>JAZGAR010000145.1:0-9924 GCA_036475875.1 Thermoplasmata archaeon | reverse complement strand
TCCTCTCCCAGCCCTTTTTCCCTCAGCATCTCGAGTTTAGTTTGAAGCAACTTCCTCAGAAAGTCCTTTGGCATCTCGGGTTTTATGCCCCTCTCGATGAGACTTTGTCCACTCTCTTTCGTTTTTTCTAGCAATTCACTCCTCTCCCGATGGAACTTTTTATAGTTATGGAATGAAGGATGTAGATACGATTAAATAATTCTTTCCCTTGCATTCCTCCATATGTTCCCCCAATCAACCAAAAACATATAACCTCATCATCGCTTTATTGTTCCTCGTGGTTCACATGGATGAAGAGAATTCGGAAGAACAAAAGCATCATCCCGCAATTCTGAATAGGGATAATGCGGTTTTGATCGTTGTGGATGTTCAAGAGAAGTTGTTGCCGTACGTTGCCGATAAAGAGAAGGTGACTGAAAACCTTCGGCTGCTCATAAGATTCGCAGATATCATGGATATACCCATTGTCCTCACTGAGCATTACCCAAAAGGTCTTGGCGTGACCGTGCCCAAGATCAAGGAAGTGCTCAAAGAATACGAACCAATAGAGAAGGTGATCTTCAGTTGTTTCGGATCGGAGAAATTCAAATCGAAGCTTAAAGAGCTCGGGGTAAAGAGGTTGATGTTATCAGGAATCGAGTCACATATCTGTATCGAACAAACCTCGCTAGATGCGGTAAGTCAAGGTTATGAAGTTCATGTCATTGCAGATGCCATTTCCTCCAGAACACCGAGGAACTTGGAGATCGGATTAGAAAAGATGAGACAGTTCGGCGCAGTTATTTCAAGCACTGAAATGGCGATGTATGAGATCATGGAGAGAGCTGACACAAAGGAGTTCAAAGAGGTTTTGAAGTTGGTAAAATAAACGATAAAATTTAAAAAAATTTCGGTTTATCGGATGCCCGATAAGTAATTTTTAAACATCCAGTAACGAAATAAAATAGTAAACTTCATATAGAAGAACTAACCATATATATTACTAGGGCTAAATGTAAAAAGAGTCTCGGGATGCAGAACTCTTACATCATGAAACTCACCCTTTAACCATCTTCCAAAATCTATGGAGAGTTTTCTCTCATGTAAAGGAAGAAAGTTAAGATTTAGGGATGCGAAAAGCCACGCACTCTCGAACTTCTAGCGAGCCTCACAGAAATGACTCTATAACTTGAGTCAGAGGTGGAGTTAGTCACATCTCCTAAATCCGGGTCTCTTTTTATCTCGCCCTGAATTACCCTGTAAGGGGGAGAGAGCTCACCTTTGTCAGGGGGGATGCGCCTGGATTTGAAAGAAACTACAATTAGATTTAAATTGATGGTCATCGCCTTGAATTGCTTATTGGCATCACTTTCTTTGATCAATCTTTACACCATTGCAGCAGGGGCAGTAAAAGTTGAAATTCCAGAAGAGGAAGACTTCGCATGGACCATAGACACGAAAATCGAAGAGGCAACCTTCCTTGCAAATTTCACGGTAAAAAATCATGGTCTATACGATATTTCGAATTTGGATATCCATGCCATCGTGAGGTCAGAAAAAGGAACGATGCTAGTAGATTACCGTCAAAAGGATTTGAGCATTCCTTCTGGGCATGAAAAGAAATTCAACATCATCGCAGTGATGCCTTTTGATAGAATCGACATGGATGAGTGGAGAAGTCTGATGTTCAATGATTCTGTTTTCTACTTGGATGTTTACATAACTGCAAATTATCTTTGGGGACTGGGTAGGTTCGTTGTTGATGACACCTTAGAGTATCCTTGGGAAGCGCCGATAAAGAACATCGGGAATAATACAGGGAATTTCTTAGTAGAGCTTATCAAATACGTGGTTTCGGAAAATGCAGACTTGAATAGTTTCATAGACATGGTGACCGAGGAGATAGGCAATAACGCTCTATTGACCAGATTCGTATGGGACGATGCATCGGTCCGTCTTGAATCCTGGCCTTTGGGTGACAATACGAGCAGGATGATTGTGACTGTCACCTTGGATGTGCTCGATGGAAGGCACTCGATAATCTTGGAGCTAATATTGATATTGAAAATGGAGGCTGATGGATACGACATCAAGTTGGAAGATTTCAACATCGACTACAGATAAAAAGAGGAGAATATCCAGCAAAGCGGTTTTTGCATCGGTATTCTACCTGATCATGCCAACCATTGCGATCACTACAATCATATTCACCTATCCCGAGCTTTCGGAAAATCGACTTATCGGCATATTACTGAGGATCGTACCAGTTGGTATTGTGCTCATCTTGGTTTCCCAGTTCCAGGTCAGATACGAGAAGGGAGACAAGGGGAGGTTCATTTTAAACGAGGTTTATGTGGCATTGGTGGTGGTCTGGCTTTTTGCATTGCTGGGCGGAGAGTCGGTGATACATCAGACCTGGGAGGAATACCAATTCAGTTTGCACATCTGGAACTACATAGTTCTCATCTTGTTCGTCACAAGTATTAACGTGCTTTACTACGCCATGGAGTTCCAAGCCTACCGAAAAAAGGATGTTGCATGCGATGTTTTGAACACGAAAGAAGAACCGATCGAAGATGATGTTAAACACATAGGAGTTGTAATCACCACCACCCAAGTGCAGTGAATTGACAAGCTTTAACAATCAAAAAATCCTTGATGCATGTAAAGCGCAACTTCACAGGGTCTCCGCTTTTTGGTGGTTGCGCTAAACTTGTAAATTAGCGGTTATCAGCCACTTAGGGTATAGCTAATTTACAAGGGAATATTTTATTTTATAATAACGCTATAACCCTTTTCAATCATGGCAGAGTGAAAATGTAAAGGTACATCTATCTAAGTATATGGTTCAGGGCGATGTGCCTCACATGAAATCATCTATGCATGTTATTTGCCGGGAATCGATGGTTCACATGCAAAGGGTAAGCACGGGTATCAAAGGCCTGGATGAGATGCTTCATGGTGGTCTTATACCCAAAAGGCCGTACGCTGTAACAGGCCATCCTGGCAGCGGAAAGACCACGCTAGGCATACACTTTCTAATAGAAGGCATCAGTAATGACGAGAATGTGGTCTTGGTGGCGTTGGATGAACCTCCAAACGAGGTTAAATCCAATGCGGAAGCGTTCGGTTTCGATATTGGGGCCATCAAGATTTTGGATGCTGTGCCAGATATAAGAGGTTACATGGGAGGCGGTCTCATCAGGGATGTGGGTACAGTATTGGATATTCATCACATGCGCGATATCAGGGACATAAGGATGAGCCGCAGCTTGAGAGCCATGGATGTCTCGATACATTCAGTGCAAAAGATGTTGAAGCAGGAGGCCGAAGACCTCTATGAGACAACAGGTCAAAACTACTCAAGGGTGGTAATAGATTCCATGACCGCATTGAAGATGTTCGGCATGAAAGGCGAGGATCAGCGAATCCTAATACAATCTTTTATCAGGTTCGTTGCGGAGATGGAGGCTACGACCTTGATAATGTCGCAGACGCCAACTCCTGAGCATTTGGACACAGAGGTATTTTTGGCAAGAGGGGAGATAAGGTTGCATAAATCGAAAAATCCTGGGGTAATTGATCGGGCCATATCGATCGAGAAACTGAGAGGCTCTGATTTTGACGAGCATATAAGGCCCTTGAGGATAACTTCCAATGGGATAGAGGTGCAAAACGGTGAAAAGTTCAAAAGTTGAGATTTTCAATGGATGAATAAAAATGAAGGGCATTAAAAAGGTTCAAACAGGTATCGATGGTCTGGACAAAATGTTGGGCGGAGGTTTGATACCTGAGAGACCCTACATAATCACAGGTCCTTCCGGTGCGGGAAAGACCACGCTGGGAATGCAATTCCTGCTGGAAGGGCTCAGGAAAGGGGAGAGGGTTTTATTTGTGGCGTTGGAAGAGCCTGTAAACGAGATCAAATTTAACATGGAATCCTTAGGCCTGAAAGTTGGTAGTATAGAGATCCTAAATGCAAATTCGGATGTAAGGAGGTACGAGCCAACACCTGTCATGGAGATTTCACAAAAAAGCAAGGTGCAAAAAATACGGGATGTTTCAGAGACGATAAGAAAAACGTCCAGATTCAAATCAACTGTGGTGAGCGTGCACTCTCTTCAGACCACTTTAAAGAATGAGTTCAGGAAGACAAGGTATGGCCGGGTTGTTATCGATTCCCTTACGGCCCTAAGATACTTCTGTATGCCTGTGGAGGAGGAGATCCTTCTACAATCGTTCCTAAGATTCTTGTCAGAATCCAAGATAACATCTTTGCTCACTGTGGAAACGCCGGAGAATTACGGCCTCACGCCAGAGATGTTCTTAGCTAGAGGTGAGATAAGACTGTACAAGATAAGAGAGAACAACCGTATCAAACGTATGGTTTCCATAGAGAAATTCCGCGGTTCGGAACATGATGAGAGGGTTTATCTAATCGAGATAAGGAAGGGAGAAGGTGTTGTGGTGCTTCGCGGCGGAGGGTGAGGTCTGCACGGGTGAAATAAAAAAAATTTTTAATGCCAAAGATCTCAATCAAAAACCTTACTATCCAAAACCTCAATTACCCCTCGTGATCTCATGAACAAATCCAAACCCAAGGGCATGACTTACGCCAAAGCAGGAGTGGACATAAATAAAGAATCACAGATAGTTCGAATCCTAATCTCGCAGATAAAGACAACAGAAAAAGGATTCGGCAAGCCCCTTGATCTACCCGGCCATTTCACAGGTCTTGTGGATTTCGGAGATTTTGCGCTATCCATGTGCACCGATGGCGTGGGTTCTAAGGTGTTGATAGCCGATGCCCTAAAAAAATGGGATACCGTAGGAATAGACTGCATAGCCATGAACGTGAACGATATGATATGCATAGGCGCGAAACCCATAGCGTTTGTGGATTACTTTGCAGTTCAAAAATATGACAATAAGATGGCCAAGGATATAGGCAAGGGATTGGCAAAAGGCGCAGAGATGGCAGGCATATCGATAATAGGCGGGGAAACCACCATATTGCCTGAGATCGTAAAGGGTTTCGATTTGGCTGGAACTTGTCTCGGTTATGTGGAAAAAACGAAGATAATTACAGGCAAGGATATCGCTCTTGGAGATTCAATAATCGGACTTAGAAGCTCAGGAATACATTCAAACGGCCTAACCTTGGCAAGAAAAATAGTAAGGAGTAAAAAACTCACCTATAAACACAATTTCCCAGGCACCAAGATAAAAATCGGGGAGGAGCTGCTGAAACCCACCAGAATCTATGTAAAAGAGGTCCAAAATGTAATCGAAAAATTCGAGGTCAAAGGCATGGCCCACATAACAGGTGGGGGTTTAAGGAACCTTCCGAGGCTGAAAAGGAACGTGGAATTTCGGATAACATCGCCCCTAAAGCCCCATGAGATTTTCAAACAGCTTCAGAAATTGGGAAATGTAAAAGATAAAGAGATGTATCAAACATTCAACATGGGCATGGGATTCGCGATCATCGCGAATAAGGGCGAGGCAGAGGGAATTTTAAAGCTACTGAAGGGCAAGGTAGAGGCGAAGGTAGTGGGCGAGGTTGTGAAGGGAGAGGGAGCCAGTATGCCCAGGCATTGGTTGTATTTCGGTGCTTAAAGAATGAACCGCAAATCAGGGATTATTTTTTAAACCTCTACTCCTTTCCCTTTTTCGGTAGTTAAAGTGGTGGATGAGGATTTTGTTCCATACGTGCGACCAGAGGTCAAGATGCTCGAAATCACTGTTCGAGCCCTGATTCTTGGTATTATTTTGTCTATGGTTATGGCGGCTGCGAACGCTTATCTCGGCCTGAAAGTGGGAATGACAGTCTCTGCAGCCATTCCCGCCGCCGTGATTTCCATGGCGATATTCAAGGGTTTGAAGGGCACGGTGCTTGAGGTGACCTTGTCCAAGACCATGGCTTCAACAGGGGAATCTTTGGCGGCTGGTGTAATTTTCACCATTCCCGCTCTCGTGATAATAGGTGTGTGGGACAACATTGATTATGGGGTCACCACTGCTGTGGCCTTGGTTGGTGGTACACTTGGTGTATTGTTCACGGTTCTACTGCGAAAGATATTGATCATAGACCTGGATCTACCGTTCCCCGAGGGAGTGGCATCAGCCGAGGTCATCATTGCAGGCGAGGAGGGAGGCAAAGCCGCAGGCTATGTGTTCGGGGCCTTGGGTATAGGTGCGTTTTTTAAAGTGGGCGCTTCCCTGCCGATAGAAGGAAGACCGGGCGTATTCACCGAGTATTCACTGGGACTTTGGAAGGATAAGATCGAGGGTGTGCTTGAAGCAGGTAGACTGAAGCTTTACGGAGGATCCGATCTCTCAGTTGCTTTGTTGGGTGTTGGATACATAATAGGGGCAAGGATAGCCTCTCTCGTGTTCATGGGGGGTGTAATTGGTTGGGTGATCATCGCCCCGATTATAATAGGTGTAAACGGGATACCAATTGATCCCGAAACTGGACTGCAACATACAGATATGGTTGCTGCATTCAATCAAATCAGGGTAGATCACCTGATATTTGTGGGAGTCGGCACGATGATCGTGGGCAGCTTCTGGACACTATGGAAAATGAGGGGAGCGATAATCACCGGCATAAAAAGAGCGTTCCCATCAAAGGATACCATAGTAGAGGTTGAAACAGTCGTTCGAACAGAGGAGGATTTATCCGTGAGAAAATCCCTCATGGTAGCTGGAATGTTGATCATCCCGATTTTCGTGGTATATTACATCGTGTCTGGAAATTTTATACAGGCATTTTTCTCTGCAATCGTGGGTTTCATCGCTGCATTCCTGTTTACAACTGTTGCAGGTTATCTCGCAGGCATCATCGGCAGCTCGAACAATCCAATCTCGGGTGTCACCATAGCCACATTGCTAATAATGTCCATATTTTTGTTTATATTGGGGGCGAGGGGTGACCTCGGAATGGCAACCGCCATAGGCGTCGCGGCCCTGATATGTTGCTGTGCTGCCATCGCAGGAGATGTTACCCAGAGCCTGAAAACAGGCCAGCTCATCGGTTCCACACCAAAATACCTTCAGATCTCCATGTTCCTCGGAGTAGCAGTTGCAGCCGTTATAATCGCACCCACTCTAACCGTGCTCCATTCAGCCTACGGAATAGGCAGCCAGAACCTTCCTGCACCACAGGCTCAGGCTATGAAGGCAATAGTGGAGGGGATATTCGAAGGACGGATGAACTGGCCCATGGTTATACTCGGCATGGAGCTCGCGGTACTCCTGATAATATTGGATAAGCCAGTGCTGCCCATCGCGATAGGCCTTTACCTGCCGTTTTCATTATCCATACCCCTCATGCTGGGTGGTATAACGCATCTTTTAATTGACAGAGCAATTGAAAATAGATACGGTGCAGAGATAGCAAGGATCGGTGATAAAAAGGCGAGGGAATCAAAGCTAGAAAAGATAAAGGAGAAGGTTCATAATAAGGGCGTACTCTTCAGTTCTGGCCTGATCGCAGGTGAGGCACTCATGGGCATCGTACTTGCAGTTTTTGTGGTCCGGGAATTACCTTTGGGCATCATGGAGGAGCCAATAGTTGCACTTGGAGTGATGATATTCCTCTTCTTGGTCTTCATGTTATGGCGGTTCGGATATCAAGGAGCCCAGGAAATCGAGTTAGAGTGATAATTATAAACCTTTATCTTTTACAAAGGGAAACGACTTTATCGTGGGGTTTGGGAGAAAATGGCCAAAAAAAAGGAAACCCGGAACATCCTTGACATGATACCTTTTAGATTAAACGAATGGGGGGAAAAAGAGACTGTAACTGTGAAGGTACCCAGGTTCAAAAGCAAATTGGGCAAAAAGTTCGGAAAATTGGTTAAAAAGGAATCAACGTATAACGTGAACCTTGACAAGTTTTGCTCATTTGTTTGGAAACTATGTGATGGAAAAAGGACGGTAAAAGAAATCGGATTGATTCTGGATAAAGAATATGGAGAAGAAGTGGAACCTGTATATGAAAGGCTCGCGGAGCTTTTTAATATCATGGAAGCTAATAAATTGATAATTTATAAAAGGGTGAACAACGATTCACATAGGAAAGGTGAAACAAAGAATGGCTCTGATTGACGGGGCAAGAACGGCTGTACTAACTTGCATGGGTGTTAAAAGGGGCGAGGTCGTGCTTATTCTTACAGACACCGAGAAGGAGGCCATAGGCGAGGTACTCTTCGAAGTGGCTAAGGAGGCAAAGGCCGAGGTCATCATAGTAAAGATGCTTCCGAGGAGGAGACACGGTGAGGAGCCTCCAAAAACCATAGCCGAAATGATGAGGCATGCCGATGTCATCATTGCCCCCACGCAGTATTCCGTTACACATACACAGGCAAGAAAACGGGCCAACAGGGCGGGTGCGAGAATAGCCACAATGCCGGGGATAATTACAAAGATGATGAGCGCAGGTGGTATGACAGCAGATTTTAAAGAGGTTGAAAAGGGAGTAAAAAGACTTGCAAAGATCTTGGAAGACACAAAGACAATAAGAATCATAACCGAAATCGGAACCGATCTGGAGGTTAGCGTTGAGGGTCGGAGATGGTACAAGGACACGGGCATTTGTCATAAGAAAGGCGAGTTCATGAACCTTCCTGCAGGCGAGGTGTTCATCGCTCCAAGGGAAGGTACGGCCGATGGAAAGCTGGTAATTGACGGGGCATTCTGGGAAAAGTTAGATGAACCTGTCTGCATCGACATCAAGAAAGGTTATGCCAAAAGAATTACAGGCACTAAGGAGATGGCAAAGCAAATCTCAAGGAGGGGAAGAGAAGGAAGGAACATTGCTGAAGTGGGTATCGGCATGAACCCGAAAGCGAAGATCATAGGCAATGTCCTAGAAGATGAAAAGGTCATGGGCACGGTGCATGTGGCTTTGGGAGATAATTCAACCTTCGGAGGAAAATGCAGGGCTGGAATCCATATTGACGGTATCATCAAGAACCCTACGCTTTTGGCTGATGACCTGCCCATTATGGAGGACGGAAAGTTGAAGGTTCGAGCGTTTTAGAAAAGAGCTTACCTTCTCGAATACTTGCCCATAAGAATCGCAACTGCTATTTTGTGCTCCTCTACCTTCTCGTAGAAGTTCCTTTCGTTTATTCCTTCTAACGCCTCGGTGCTGAGGGCGTAGAGCTTGAAGAAGTACCGATGCACCCCGCTTGGCGGACAGGGTCCTCCGTAGTCCTCCTTTCCGAAATCGTTTTTCACCTGAAGAGCACCTGGAGGCAAACTACCTTGCAGGATATCCCGTACATTAGGCGGAATGTTGCACATAAGCCAGTGGACCCAGGTTCCCGTTGGCGCATCCGGGTCGTCCACTATCAGGGCGAAGCTCTTGGTGTCTTTGGGCACATCCTCCCAGGCCAGATGTGGCGAAACATCTTTACCATCGCAGGTGAACACGGATGGTATCATACCATCCTTCTCAAAGTCCTTGCTTTTTATTTTCATGACATCTTCCTCCAAATGAGGATATTGCATTCAAGATACAAATGCTTTTTTGCTGTTGATGTTAGAAATTTACGATGAGGATTGGTTCCTCCTTTAAAATAGAAAAATAAGACAGGAAAAACAATTATTTACTAGCTACTATATGAGGTTAACCGTACCCAGGCAGAAAGGGTTCTGAGAGGTAAATTTCAATGTCAATCAACGAAGAAACCACAAGAAAGAAGATCAAGACCACAAAGCTCTTTCGGAAGATCATGGCCGAGCATTTCTATGAGGCTGATTCCGCCTCAAAGGATCCGAAAGAAAAGGTCGCTTGGTGCACGAGCGTCGGCCCAGCTGAGCTTTTGATCGCCTTCGGATTCAAGCTCTATTTTCCTGAGAATCATGCAGCATTGCTGGGCTCAACGAGAACGAGCAATGATTACATACCGATTGCGAATGCTGCAGGTTATT
>JAZGAR010000144.1:0-9910 GCA_036475875.1 Thermoplasmata archaeon | reverse complement strand
TTCAGAGCCTATGATGCCATCGGTCACATGACTACAGATAGCATTACGATCACTGTGGATAACGACATACCGTCGGCTGAAATAGTGGCACCAGTTCCCCAGGAGTATGTTCAAGGGACCTACACATTCAGGGTCTTTGCCTCAGACTCTATTGATGTGGTAAATGTGTACATCACCGTAAATGGCATCGATTATACCACAGGATATAACAGCGCAATTGGCTATTGGGAGGTGACAATTGATACGGCCACGATACTGGATGGTACATATGATATCACAGCGACTGCAGAGGACGGTGTTCTGGGCCATGTACAGACCACAAATCCCTTCAACTTCAATATTGACAACAACGAGCCGTTATTGATGATAAACTCGCCACTTAATGGGGAATATGTCAGAGGAAGTGTCTCTTTAAATGTCATAGGAAACGATATGTACATCGATTTGGTCGAGTACAATGTTGATGGCACGGGTTGGGGTGTAAATACCACCGCTTGGGATACAACGATTTTTACAGATGGCGAGCATACCGTAACTATCAGGGCCCAAGATCTGGCTGGACACATAACCGAGGAAGCGATTACCGTCATCGTAGATAACACGGATACGGATGGCGATGGCATTGGAGACTTGGCTGATCTGGACATCGATGGTGACGGCGTGGATAATTCTGAGGACCTGTTTCCCTATGATTCTACAGACTGGATTGACATCGACAGCGATGGTACAGGCGATAATACAGATGATGATGACGATGGTGATGGTGTACCCGATACCCGAGATGATTTTCCATTGAATTCAAATGAATGGGTGGACACAGATGGGGATGGTATTGGAGATAACTCGGACTTTGACATAGACGCAGATGGTGTGTACAACATAAACGATGCCTTCCCGTACAACGCAAGCGAGTGGTCGGACATAGATGGAGATGGCTTAGGAGACAACTCGGACGATGATATGGATGGTGACGGTGTTTTAAATGACGATGATGCATTTCCCATCAATCAGTTGGAGTGGAGAGAGACAGACAACGACGGAATAGGCGACAATGCAGATGAGGACGACGATGGCGATGGTGTGCCGGACATAAACGATGCCTTCCCATTGGATTTTATGGAATGGCGCGATACCGATAAAGATGGCGTTGGAGATAACCACGATGAGGATATAGATGGTGATGGTGTCTCAAACGACGATGATGAGTTCCCGTACAACACAAACGAGTGGAAAGATACGGATAATGACGGCATCGGTGATGGTTCGGATCCGGATGATGATAACGATGGAATTGTGGATCGCGAGGATTACTACCCACTCGATAAGTCCAGGTATTTGGAACCATTCTGGTGGTGGTGGATATTGATAGCCATGCTTATCATAACATTGATGATCGTAATATTCATCACCCAAAGGAAATCACACGATGTGTTGGGCGACGAAGAGGAATATATGGTGTTATCTAAACCCGCATTTGAAAAGCCTCCTGAGAAGGTATTCGAAGAAAAACTAAAAGACATTGAAAAAGCCAACGCTTTGAGTGAAGAGAGGACAAAAAGATACGACGAAAATGATTTGAAGAACATGAGAAAAACTGAGTTGGTCAAAATAGCAAAAGGTATGGGTTTAGCCACCACTGGCACAAAACCTGAGATAATTAGCAGGATAGTAGAGGCCCAGTTCGGGAGGATGGTGGAAGAGGCCGAAAAATACCAAAGAGAGCCCGAAGAAGGAAAAGAAGAGGTAATAGAATGCCCCTCATGTGGTAGGGACTTTAAGATCAAAGTAGAGGAATTCCCGACAGTGATCAAGTGCCCGCACTGTGGCACCTCAGGCACGATAGATTAGAAAAAAACAATTTTCATCTTCTATTCTATTTGATCGCGAAAACTTTCGAGTCAAATATTGATTCTAAACGGGACGATTGTCCTCTGCTTGAGTGTTGGTATGCCCAGATCTTATGAAAGCCTTTCTGTTCATGACTATCATTATTAGGGCTGAGGAACTTAAAATAAATCCTGTGGCACCCATGAATAAAACCGAGGGCATGAATCCCAGGGCAAGGGGAGGGGTCATCGTGAAAATCCCGAGGATCGCACCTACCAAAGCCACAGAAAAACGCTTTCTTTTAAAAGAGTAGAACGAACCTGCGAAGATGAAGGGAGAGAACAATATCATCAATATGGCCAGGCTGATGAAAAACCAAAGATCGTTCGATTCCTCGTTTCCGCTGCCTTCTTCCAGATGAAAATCTACAGTATCTGAAAATTCTGGATGTATGAGAACCTTATGTACTTCCTCTTTATAACCCGTGACGGAGGCTTTAACCCTCCAAATACCGTTCGGGGCGTTGTCTATCCTGTAATTCCCCTGTGCATCTGAAATTGCGCTTAAATCGGTGCCAATAATTGATATTCTGGCACCAGATAAACCAGTGCCGTCCTCTGCTCTGACTTCACCCTGAAGGGTTAGTGTGCCGCCAAAATCCAAACCTTCTGAAGAACTGTAATATACCAACATCCCCGCAATTGGAAATTCCATGGCAAAGGTTATGATTAGAAATACACCGATGATAGCAAAAATAGGCTTTTTGCTTTCCTTCTGTTGTATAAGCCCCCGGGCCATATGGGGATAGATCTCCCAGGAGTATACCGAGGGGGGTACGGGTTGAGGAGGGTGATATATCGGGGGTGGAGGTGGTGGAGGAGGTGTTTGAAGCGGTGGAGAGATAGGAGGGGGTGTTTGTGATTCAGGTGGCGAGTAAGAGAACTCCCGCTGTGATGTTGCACCAGATTGAGATCCATGGTATTGGTCCTTTCTTGTCTCCATCATTGTCATTCACCAAATCGAGTTGGAATATATATTACCTTCGCCTGAGGTAACTCTCCTTATCATATCGATTATATGCTTAGAATTTCCAGATCTGAGCTTCTTACTGGTGTGATGCCCTTTCCTGAGAAGACCTCTTTCCACTTCGTGTACTGCTCGCTTTTTAGATGCTTTTTATGAAAGTACACCTTTTCTACGCTGGCTGTGGCTCTTAGAACCTTCTCTGTCGTTTCTTGGGTTAGGTATGATAAAGCATATGTCGGAACGATATGGCCAAAAGAAATTTTCCTCTCGATTGCAACATCTGTGATGCGAGGTACATAGTGACCGCCCCCAACCCCTATTCCCACCGGATAATCTGTGGCATGAGCCTCTAATATTGTCTCTGCTATTGCCTTTCCTGCCTCTTTGTCCTGCCAGGCCTCCTCTTCGCTGCCTATCTCTATGAAGAATGTCGGTGTTTGTAGATAGGGGCCGTGATGTGTGGCCTCAAAAGAGACCGTGTAATCCAGTATCTTCGCCTTTTTCCTCAGAATTCGCAAAGCTTGTGTCATTATGTGGGGTGAGGAAGGAACCAGGGTTTTTTCTTTGCCGCCAAACTCGGCCTTTTGGAAATTTCCGATAGGATGGACTGTGAGGCTTCTTTTACCTGATTCGCTCCTGTGCCTTGACGCGTAGATGAGGCACTCAGGCTTTTCTTCCAAAACTTGGCTCAGTTCGAGATCCAAGTTATCATGGAATATATGCGTGTCGTTTATGGTTGCGATACAGTAATCGCTGGATAAGTAAATGGGGTTGCCCTGAAATTCGCCTTCTTCCCGCCAATCCACGAGCTTCAAAAGATTTTCGAAGATATTGCGGCTTGCAGTATCGGATTTTGAGATTATGATCGCTTTCATTGTGACCATCTACGATTTATAGCAATATGAATCTTAGGATCGCGAATAGATGGACTCCATATCTCCCCTAAGGTGTGTACTTGAAAGGATGTCTTGCACATTCCTTCTCGTTCAAGAGTTCCTCAACACTTGGCCTTTCTTCCAATGCTTTCCTAGTGGCGTGAAGCATTGCCTTGTAGTTGTTGAACATTATACGATGCCTGTTCGCAGCTGCAGGATGAACGAAGACATTGGCTATCATGCATATGTCGTTGTGTATCGCCTCAGGCAGAACGCCGTCCTTCACACTCTTCTCTATGGCCAGGTTCACGCCTTTAGCTGCATGTTCAAATATATTTTCTGCCTGCCGCTTTGTACGGACGGTTACTGTGGGCACAAGTAATGTTTTCGGGTTTTTGCTGATGATTCTCAGCCTTTCTCCACCCTCCTCTTTCTGCCTCTCTAAGGCCTTTTCCATTGCATATCCAACCGGTCCATCCTTGACTCCGATGAGCAAGTCGATATGCGCTATCTCAAATATTGGCGGCCCTGCGAATCCCTCACCAACCTTCATGGTGAAGTCCGTGATTCGTTCTGGTGTAAAAGGAACTGCGGGATAATCTGACTTTATCACCTTTCCTTTCTTGACCTCGAACTCAACACTCTTTTTAGGTATCTTCCCTAGATTTTCAAGCTGGATTCTCAGTTCTTCCCTGTCCTCCCTCCTGAAAGGTCCCCCAGGCATTATCGGCCTCCTGGAGTTGCCCATGGCCAAGCCCATCATGGTTAGGCCTTCTTTTACCGCCTGGTTGGCTCCGTTTCTTACCACGATACGAACCAGCTTTTGAATACTTGCTTGAAGGTCTTGGGCCTTTACCATCTTGCCCTCCTTCACAGCCTTGAATATCTCCTGCCAGATGTCAGGTATGAGGTTTGCACTAGCCAGGATCAGGCCGTCGGCGCCTGCAGCCAAGGCAGGCATTCCTATTTCGTCGTTTCCGCATATTATGGAAATCTTACCTTTGATCTTCTCGAACAGGGCCATTAGAAAAGCCATATCCCCGGAAGAATCCTTTATGCCGATCACGTTCTCCAACTGCGCCAGACCTTCTGTTGTCCACCACATATTGTGCACGCCCGTACACTGGGGTATGTTGTAAAGGATGATTGGAAAGTCCAAGGCATTTAGGGCATCGTAGTGCTCGTAAAGCCCCTTGAAAGAAGGTTTGAGATAAAATGGCGATACCACCAACGCTGCCTTTGCTCCGGCATCCTTTGCGTACCGCGTGAGCTCTAAGGTGTGTTTCGTTGAGGGACAACCAGTGCCTGCAATTACAGGTACCTTTCCTTTAACCTCATCTAAAGCCAGGTCTATTAGATTCCTCTTCTCCTTCTCGGAAAGGTACATGAATTCACCTGTGGTGCCGCAAGGAACTATGCCGTTAACGTTGGGCAAGAGATGATTTATTAATCGCTTGAAAGCCTCGTCATCTATTTCCTCGTCTTTTGTGTAAGGAGTTACCAATGCTGGAAAAATACCGGTTAACCACTCTGTTTTGGGCACGTCATGCACCTCCTTTTTTACTAGACAATGCCTCCTTCAAAGCCTTGTCCACAGCCTGATAATTATTGTCGTACAGTCTCTGCCGGTCTAAGGCATTTGGGTGAACGTAAACCTTGAGCATGAAGAGATGATTTTTCACCATCTCCCTTGCAATGACGCCCCGCTCGATGTTGTCCACAATGACTTTTGCAACCGCGCTCTGTGTCGGTCCAAAAATCATGTTCGCCTGTCTGAGATTCTTGAGCTCTATCGCTGGTACTATGAGGGTTGAAGGCCTAATCGTTAGGTTCGGTTCCAATATCGTGGTCAAGGCCTCGTGCCCATGCCTTGGGTGGGTGAGCTGAACTGCAAAGGCCTTGCCAAGTGGACTGCTTTTCTCACCCAATACCAGGTCCACATGCACCTGCTCTGCGCCCTCTCCAGCATCCCCAGTGCCTATCAATAGGCCGGAGCCTTTTATGTCCTCTTCGCTCAATCCTATTTCTTCAAACCTTGAGGTTAAAGGTATGTCAGGTACGCTGAACTCGAATATTGTAGCCTTGACCTTGCCGAGCTTCTCAAGCTCCACCCATATCTCCTCCCTGTCTTCATGGATGATTACTCCGCCTTCCCGCAACGGTTTTCTGGTCCTTCCCATCTTAAGACCCATCATTCTCAGCGCCGCCTTAACAGGCACTGCTCCTCCGTATCTGCAGAATATTCTTGCTAGCTTCTGCACCTTCATCTGAAGTTCCTGGGCTTTTTCCAGCTCTCTATCTTTGACAGCCTTGAAGAGCTCCTGCCAAATCTCGGGAAAAACCTGAGCGGAGGCTAAAATCATACCTTTGCACCCCGCAGCCAAGGCTGGAAGAACAACCTCATCGTGACCGATCACAACATTGATCTTGTTTCTTACCTTCTCCAGCACCTCTAAGGTATAAGTCAGGTTTCCAGAAGAATCTTTTAAACCGATGATGTTGTCTATTTTCGCCAAATCCTCGATCACCCTTCTCGAAAGGAAAGAACCTGTACATTGGGGTATGTTGTACATGATAATGGGGAAATCCGTCTTCTTGGCTATCTGATAGAAATGTTCGTACTGCCCTTTATCTGTAGGATCGAGGTAATAAGGGCTCACGATCAGGCTTGCATCAGCTCCTGCATCTTTGGCATAGTTGGTGAGCTCTATTGCATGTTTGGTGGAACATGCTCCCGTGCCAGCGATCATAGACTTTCCATTCTTTACCTCGTCTATTGCTATGTCTAAAAGCCTCTTCCTCTCCTCCAGATCGAGATAAACGAACTCTCCGGTTGTGCCGCAGGGAACTATTCCATCAACATTTGGCATAACATGTTGTATCAGAGTGCGAAATGCCTCTTCATCTATGCTCTCGTCCTTTTTAAACGGCGTAACTAGGGCAGGAAACACTCCTTCAAGTTTGAACCCGGACATATTTTCCCCTCCATGATAGAATAGAAAAGAGAAAGGAGATCAAGGTATCGGTATGGCCAAATCAGATGGCCCAAGTTCTGAAAGCTTCAGGTCTGGCTGATACTTTTCTATTATTCCTCTGATGATTTCAGCGTGCTTCACCTTCTCCCTGGTGAATTTGGCTAGAAAGCCCTCGTCTGTCCAAGGCTTGTATATCCCACCGCCAGCAACCAAGGCCGTGCCAGGCTCGATTTTGAGGTAACAAGGCGAAGCGAGCCTTGCCAGCTCCGGAGCCTCCCAAAACCTATTGAAGCCACCAAAGGAGTCTGAAAGGTAGATGTGGATGTCGATTGGTATATCGATTGCCTTTCTTATCGACGCGAACATAGGCAGGCTCAGATCCCCGAGAGGATTGAACGTATCGGCCCCTATGCTCTCCAGCAGCTTTCCGCCTGCTGCATTGGCATGGCCTGCAAATATTGAGACTTTGAACACCACATTCTTAGGTATTGTACCCTCTTCCCTGAGCTGGGAAAGCAGCCACAATGCTCCTTCATCTGTGACCAGAAATCCCCTGAATCCGAAGTCAATTGTTCTTTTTATGTCTGCTATGAGGTAGGATAGATTATCAGAGCCCCTCACCCTTAGGCCTGATATCGCACCTTCAGGAGTGAACAGCTGCCTTCCAGTATCCCAAGAACTTCTCGGCCCGGGAGTGATGATTATCTCGAGCCTTTTTTCCTTGGCCAGCTTTGCGAAGTCCTCAAGCTCATCATCTGTGAGCAGAGTGGAGCCCATTACCGTGCTTATCAGGCGGTGGACCGGTATGTTCCGCTTCTCCATCTCGTCTACCAAAGCCTCCAACGTGCTCAGCCTTTCAATACCTGATATTTCTATCCGGTAGTTCGCTCCGTCAGGAAAACTTTTTGCTGAGGTGGGAAGGTCGTAAAGGTCACGACCAGGCACCCCAAATTTCTCCATAGCCTTTCTGATTTCTTCCAAGGCAAAATCCCCCATGCTCCCATATGCAAAGAACGTATTTAGATATGTCGTATGTGTTTTTGTGGCATGGGGTTCCTCTTCTTGATTTTTTTCAATGAATTCAGGGAAGTCATACCTGATAATACTCAGGCTCAACTTTCAAAAGATCTATGTGGCTTTTATCCCAGTATAATCGCCCCCAATATATCAACATCTGACTTCATCTCTGACTATTTGCTAGAGAGCCAGAGAGAGGATTTATGTCTTTACATCACACAATGTCTGTTTACTTTACACAACCAAAATATTTATATCCCACCAGAATAATGTTATATACGGCAATGGGCATTAACAATCATTTCTAAATAAAAGATGGGCATATGGTAGGTCCACCTATCTCTGACCATGATTTCCAATACGGTAAGTAGGGGTTATAAATCGGTGGAAAAATGTAAAAAGTGCCGAAAGAAATGAGATGGAAAATTATATTAATGTTCCTAAAGCATTTAATAGATATATTAATATAATAATATGAATAAAACCAATACGATAATATAGAATGTTCACGATATGGGCTTAAAATGGGCCATAGATCAAATATAGTAGGTATTGGAGGAGCTGATATTGGCGTCCAACTATCTAAAAGCCCTTCAACTGACCAGACAATTGGAAAAGAAGGCACAAGAGGCCACGCATAACCGCAAATTGTCTAATGAAGAGATAGCTGCTACTGAGGAAATGTTAGACGCGGCCAAAAAGATGGATGCGAATATCGCAAAGGCTGAGGCAAAACTCACTGAGGCCACATCAGCTTTCGCGAAAAAGGAGTTTAAAACGGCCTTGGAACTCGCCACAGAGAGCAAGAATATGGCGATAAAGGCACAAGAAGATCATGTTTCCCTGGTTATAGAATCCACAAGGAACCTCCTTAAATTGGCCACTGGTATGGGGATAAAGGCGCCTGATTTGGAAGGAATCCTGGCCAACTCGGACAAGGGCTTAAAGGAAGGGAATTACGAGGAAGCCTTGAAAAATGCGGAGAAGGGATGGGAGACTGTAGACAAACTCCTCAATGAAAATGTTTCTAAGGCTTTCACAAAAGCACAGTCTATGATAGTTTTGACCAAAAAAATCGGGCAGGATGTATCGGAAGTCGAGGGACTTTTGGATAAAGCCAGGGAGCATACCGAGAAGAATGATTATGAAAATTCCTTGAAGTTCATAAACGAATGCATGCGCCTCACAGGCAAAATGGCAAAAGAGGAGGTATCAAAGCTAATTGAGAATGCCATGGTTATAATAGAATTAGCAAAGAGAATGGGAGCGGACATCGAAAAGGCTGAAGAACTTTACAACAATGCGAAGGTCGCTTTGGACGCAAAAGACCCTGAAAAGGCTATCGATCTAGCAAATAGGAGCATCAACGAGACCGAGAAACTCGTGGAAAAACAGAGCAAAGACCTCGTACGTGAATGCGAGAGGAATGTAAGGGAAGCTAAGGACCTCAATGCCGAGATTACGAAGGCTACCCTTCTGCTCAACAAAACCAAAGAATCCCTCAAATCAAAGAATTTTGAGGAGGTGTACGATTATTCGAATCAAATAAAGGAGGAGGTAGAGAACGCCCAATTCCAATGCGTATTGAAAACCATATCACTCTCACGACCGAAGTTCATCACTGCTAAAAATATAGGTGCAGATCTATCCGAACCCATGAAGTTCTTGGATATGGCCAGAAGATCATTGAAAGAGAAGAAGTTCGCCGAAGCCCTGGAGCTTGCGAGAAAAGGAGAGCACAGTGTAAACCAACTGATAGGCAACTATGAGGGGGCAAAGGAGGAACTACAGCTGATAACACAGGCATTTTCACGGGCCTCTAAAATCGGTGTGGATACCACACATATAAGTAACTTGATGAAGGAGGCAAAGGCGGCTTTCGATTCCAGGGATTACAAGAATGCTACCGTACTCATAACCAAATGCAGGGAAACGATAGAAAGCGCAATGCACGACCGCACAACGGAGATAATTGAGGTTTCGGATGGGATTCTCTCAATAGGAGAAAAGGCGGGCTCCGATATCAAAAATGCCAAGGAATACCTAAATCAGGCTTCGATTGCCGTGAAAGAGAACGACTTCGAGAAGGCTATAATGCTTGCGAACAAGAGCAGAGAAGAGGCAGGAGGGGCTCTAAAAGAGGGTATAATCGCTGAGATAAACCGTTTTAAGGATGTTGTTAAATCTATT
>JAZGAR010000143.1:0-3325 GCA_036475875.1 Thermoplasmata archaeon | reverse complement strand
CTCAACCAGATCACTTACTCCTAACCTTAACTCGTAACTTGCCAAAACCCGCGTTTATGTCTGTATTAAAACCCATCCCTTCAAAGACACCTTCAAGCAGTGTTTTAATAAATTCCTTAGTGGTATCCGAGTATAAGATCAAGGTAAACTCGTCTTTGCTGTCAACGCTGAGTTTGAAAAAGTTACAGGCGTCCAACCGCCTTAGAAAGTCTTCCACATTGCCCACTTTCCCCGGCAACTGCTCTGAATGAGACTTTGCAACCCTATCATGATCTTCCCAGAATTTATCCCTCTCAGGAGATGATTCGATAAGCTTCAAAAACAGGAGAAAATGATCCACATCCAAGATTATGTGCTCTCCATGGGCCAGCATCTCACAATATGTTTTGATCCTCTCGCTACCGTGCTGATCTATGACTTCCTTGTTCTCTGAGTAAAATTTGATGGCCCTTCTCACAACTCCGCTCTGTGAGAGCTTTGATTCTTCTTTCAGCTTATCAAGCAACTCGCCTGTTTCCCTATCCAATGCGATGGTTACTCTCTGCGGGGATTTCATATTACTGACTCGTATTTGTAGTATTTAAATTTATGACAAAAAAAGTTAAAGGAGAAATACCTGCAAAGTAGATGGAGTAGTTCTGAAGTTTTATGTTTTTGATGATTCAAGCGAATTCAATTCTATTTTTTATTGCTCGATCCAAACAGGGTTGAACACCGGTCCGGCGTATGATTTATATGTGCTAAAAATAAGAGGTTGCAATACCTTTTGGAAGAAGGTATCTAGAAGAGATTGAAATCAACTTAATGTGGAAAATGGGCAACATAGGTGGATTTCCAATTCAAGATTCCTCGTCCTTTTTTATGGCAACCTGGTCAATCCATATCTCATCTTCCAAAGGAAATATCTTTCAAACAGTTTCTTGAAGTAGTGGGCAAGCTTGGTCTCTTTGAGAAAGACCTTATTCCTTGGCGGAAGGACAGGACTGGCATACATAAATGTGGCCTTATCCCCTGCATCAAGGATGCAGAAGACATCCAGACCATGGGTCTCAAGGTCCTCCTCTTTTATGCTGGCCGCTATATTTTTGGCAGCAACCTTTGCCATGTGCTCGGTCATATAACCCGTCTTTGGAACACCTGTTGGCACCGGGGTTGGCTCAGAGGGGGCGAGGGCCATGGCGACGCCGATGGGATATATGTTGGGATATTTTGGATGGCGGTAAAATTCATCTGCGGGGACAAATCCCTTTGGATTTCCAAGACCAGGCGAGTTTATTATGGCATCCACTCCCCTGAAAGGGGGCACGATCATGGAGAACTTATGTTTTAGAATTGTCCCATCCTTGAGTTTTATCTCTTCTTTAGTTATCTCTTCGATTTCTGCGTTTGTGATGCTCTTTATATCCCTCTCCTGGAATCCGTCCTCAATAGCCCTTCTTGACTTTCCCACCCCTCCAATGCCCATATGGCTGAGATAGGGCTCTGAGGTCACAAATGTTAGGGGTGCTCTGTGCCTCATCTTTCGCCTTCGAAGCTCTGTATCGACCATATAAGCAAGCTCATAGGCCGGTCCAAAGCAGCTTGCCCCTTGAGGTGCGCCTATTACTACCGGTCCAGGATCCTTTAGAAATCTCTTCCACGCCTTGTTTGCTTCAATTGCATATTCCAGCATAAAGATCGAGTATGTGAAACCTTCCTTAGGATTAAGGCCTGGGATGGCATCAAAATTTAAGAACGCCCCTGTGGCGATGACAAGGTAATCATAGGACAGCTCTTCCTCTGAAGTGCTTACAATCTTTTTCTCTGGGTCAATTTTCTTGGCTTCAGAATGTATGAATTTAATACCCTTGGACTCCAGGATCTTCTTGAGGTCAAGGACAATGTCTTTTTCTTTGACCCATCCCATGCAGAGCCATGGCAGAGAAGGTATAAAGACGAATTTGTCCTGATCACACACAAGCGAGATCTCGTGCTTTTTCCCTAGATGCCGCTTCAGCTCAAAGGCTGCAGTAAGGCCTCCGAAGGAACCGCCGATGACAAGGATTTTCATGTTACATCCCCCGATGTCAGTGGTTTATAATCTTTATATTTAGTTCTATTGGCTGCGTAAGGCAGAAGACGGCTGGACACCTCTCCCTCGCAAGCCTTTCAACTTCCCCTATTTGCTCTGCTGAGGCGTCTGTTTCAACGTTCACCTTGAAGTTCACCTCAGAAACGGCAGGGTCTTTTTTGAACTTCTCTTCTGTCTTTTTCAGGCTTTCCAGGTTCACGTGGTTCACTATACTCGTTTTCCTTACCTCCTTAAAATGATATAACCTTGTTATTATTCATAATCCACTCAGTCAGATCCATCATCGAACCCATCTCAACACCGTTTATCAGGTCTCCTGGTGTAAGGCCATCGTCCCTCTTTCCAATATAGCAGACTCCAAACGCCTCGTTTTCAGGCTCGAAACCCCTGGTGTCAATACATGTCCCGCAGACCTTCACCTCTGCACCCATATCAATGGCTCTCTTCAGGAGTTCTTCCAGGTTTGGAGTTTCTTCAGGAGGGTGTTGCCCTTTTCTTGCTACATAGATGCCGTCATCGATGAGAAATATCTTTACATCAATATTCTTGGCCTGAGCAGTTATGGCAAGTCTTAGTGCATTCCAAACCCTTTCCCCTATGTAGGGCGCCTGATTGACTATGATAGCAAGCGAACCATCACTCATCTTCCCCGCACCTCCATGGCAAGCTTCCCGCTCTTATTCATCCTCTCCAGCAAAACCTCTCTCATAAGCCTGCAGGCTTCTAATATCTTTGGATTTGCTATCCTATAGAAGATGGTGTTCCCCTCTCTTCTTGCAACTACAACTCCTTTTTCCCTCAGCACACCTAAATGCTGAGAAACATTACTCTGACTTAGGCCAGTTGCCGCCAATAGCTCGCTAACAGATTTCTCCTCGTTTTGGAGAAGGTCAATAATCTCAAGTCTTTTTGGGCTCGTGAATATCTTACAAATTTCTGCATGCATTTCATATAGTTTTTTTTCCATATTTTCCATAATATCATTAGTACATTAGAATATTCTAATATATAAATATTCCTATTTTTTTGATTCAATCAAAAGCTAGGCAAGCGAACCGTGAGCGTCGAATAAATCGGATGTAGTGGAAGGGGACCCTAATGATCAGGGCAGAATAATGTAACGATATGTAGCCTCGACAGCTATATCCATCAATACGAGATGTTAAAAGAATAGGAAAGGAGTTATCACGCCAAAGAGTGCTGCTAGGTATGCTGTTTTTTTGTCTTTTATGAGCCAACCTGCATAACTTAGTC
>JAZGAR010000142.1:0-10820 GCA_036475875.1 Thermoplasmata archaeon | reverse complement strand
GGGTTGTGTGATAGGAGTCCAGCTTCAGATAACCTGCGATTCTACCTGTGCATCCGATGCCAGAGACGATGCAGTTCTTCTCCAATTGAAGGCCGGTTTCCTCCAAAGCGCTGATAAAACAGGTCATTGTGATGCCCAAACCGCAACCGCTGCACCAAATATGCGGAATCCTTCCGGGGCGGAGATATTTATCGATAGGATGCGCTCCGTAGTCACCCTTTTTCCACTTTTCGTGCTCCAAGTAATGCGGAGAGAACCTGTTTCTGCTGCGCTCAATATCCCATCTCTTATGCACCATCATATCATCTCCTTAATGCCGTTGAAAATTTCCTCAGGTGTGTGAATGTCTCCACCCATCTTTGGAAGCAATAGAGTTTGAGAGTTACTGGCAACACAGCGTTCCACCTCAAAGGCGATCTGGCCGTAGTTCACCTCGGGAACAACGAAGGCCCTGACCCTTTCTGATAGTTTTCTCAACCTTTTTTCTGGGAAAGGCCATATGGTAATAGGTCTGAGCAATCCAATGTTCATTTTTTCTTCTTTGGCCATTCGCACCGCTTCTTTCGCACATCTTGACACGCTGCCGTAAGCCACAACCACCACATCCGCACCACGAGTTTTTATCTCCTCATACTCGATGATTTTATCGGCATTTTTCCTGATCTTATCCACCAATCTGCGCACCAGTTTCTCCTGAGCCTCAGCATTTATTACAGGATAGCCTCTCTCATCGTGTGTAAGGCCTGTAACATGTACATTGTAACCTTCACCTGCACAGGCCATCGACGGTACCAGATCATCATCTGGGGCGAAAGGAAGGTAATTCTTTGGCTTGACTTTAGGTCTCCTTCGGGAATAGAGCTTTATATCCTCCTTCTTCGGTATCACGACCTTCTCGGTCATGTGGCCTACTATTTCATCACCAAGCACTATTACCGGTAACCTGAAATGTTCTGAGAGATTGAAGGCCTTTATCGTGCAATCGAACATCTCTTGTGGTGAGGAAGGTGTGAACGCTATAACCCCTACATCACCATGGGTTCCCCAACGAGATTGCATTATATCTCCCTGGCTTACAAGGGTAGGAAGGCCGGTGGAAGGGCCTCCTCGCATGATATTAACGATGACGCAAGGCGTCTCTGTCATAATTCCTAGGCCATAGTTTTCCATCATGAGGCTGAAGCCAGGGCCTGAAGTGGCCGTCATGGTCTTGATCCCAGCCCAAGATGCCCCCAGTATAGCGCCCATGGAGGCGAGTTCATCCTCCATCTGGATGTATATTCCACCTATCTCAGGAAGTCTTCGTGCCATTCGCTCCGCGATTTCGGTGGCAGGAGTTATGGGATAGCCTGCAAAGAACCTGCAGCCAGCTGTAATCGCACCCTCAGCGCAAGCCTCATCACCGTTCATGAAATGCTCGCCAGTCAATAATTCCCTGGTTTTGCTCATTTTTTACCCTCCTTTTTGCCTTTTTTGCCGGAACCTTCCTCGTTCGTCTTCTTTGTCTTTCCAGCTTTCTTGGTTTTCCCTCCTTTCTCTCCCTTTTTACCGCGCTTTTTGCCTTCCACCTCCCTGGCATCCAAAACATATATTGCAAATTCAGGGCAAATAAGCTCACATAGTTTACAGTTTACACAGTCATCAGGGTTTACTACTTCCGGAGGATGATATCCTTTTGAATTGAATTTTTCTGATTCCTCAAAAACATCTCTGGGACAGAACTCTATGCAGAATCCGCAATCCTTACAACGCTCCTCTATGACGTGAACTTTGCCTTTCGGCGGCTCCCATTCGTCAGCATCCAGAGGTTTTCTCCAAAGCTTCATGTAATTCACCTTCATACTGAATCGGTTCTATTCTTCGGCTTTTTTGCCTTCTTTTCCTTCCTTCCCTTCAACCACTTCACGGTTTTATCGATTTCAACTTTACTTACAGATTTCACAATCCTGTCCATCTCCTTGATTTTCTCTGCGAACTTCTCACCCTCGGCAGCAGATATCCAGGCCAGTTGGAGGCGATTTTTGTCTACACCGTTCTTTTCAAGAAGATTCCAGAGTTTTTCAACCCTTCTTTTTGTATGGTGGTTGGCATCGATGTAATGGCAATCGCCTATGTGACAACCTGAAACCAGAACTGCTGCTACGCCTCTCTCAAAGGCCCTTAAAATGAACTTTTCTGCCACCCTACCACTGCACATGGTTCTGATGATTCTCACATTTGGAGGATACTGCATTCTGTTCACACCAGCAAAATCCGCACCAGCATAAGAGCACCAGTTGCAGCAAAAGGCTACAGCTTTCTTCCCAGGATCTTCCTCTGTTGCGGCATCTATCTGAGAGTGTATCTGTTGATCAGTGAAATGGCGCATGGTTATGGCATCGAATGGACACTCTGCCCCGCAAGTTCCACAACCGGAACATGCAGCCTCTATCACCCTTGCGGTCTTCTTTTCCTTATACACCTCTATCGCATGATAGGGGCATACCTTTGCACATTTTCCACATCCTGTGCAAATCTCAGGGTCGATTCTTGAGGTTATCGCCTCCACAGTGATCTTACCTTTTGTCATGAGAATATTGGCTCTTGAGGCTGCTGCACTGGCCTGTGTCACGCTTTCTTTAATGTCCTTTGGTCCTTCTGCACAACCGCAAATGAACACTCCGGGTGTGGGAGCGTCAACAGGCTTCAATTTTGGATGGGCTTCCATAAAGAAACCGTCGCTGGTTCTGGATAGCGTAAGCAATTTCTGCACCACATCGCTGTCATGTCTTGGTTGGATGCCGATGCTGAGTATGATCATCTCGAACTCACGATCTATGATCTTACCCATGGCGGTTTCTTCAACCTTTATCCTGAGATTCTTGGTCTCTTTATCCTCGATGATCTCGGCAGGAATGCCCCTTATGAATGCAGTACCCCCTTCCTTCGCCCTCTTATATAGATCCTCGAAACCCTTACCAAAGGCCCTGATATCGATGTAAAAGACCTCAATCTCAGTCTCGGGCCAATGCTCTTTTATCAACAACGAGTCTTTGATTGTGTTCATGCAGCATACGTTACTGCAGTAAGGGTTACCGTTCTTTAGGCTTCTTGATCCTATACACTGTATGAATCCAACTTTCTTGGGTATCTTAGCATCGGATGGTCTTATCAGTCTCCCGCCCGAGGGTCCTCCAGCATTGATCAAACGCTCGAATTCCAAAGATGTTATCACATTCTCGTATTTTGTATAGCCGTAATCGTCCAAGGAGGTTGGATCAAATACATCAACCCCCGTGGCAACGATGACTGTGCCCACATCAACAGTGATATCCTCAGGCACCTGATCGAAATCTATAGCTTTGGGATCACAGGCCTCCTTACATTTGCCGCATGCGATAGGTTGGTAGCCCAGACAATCATCCATGTTGATCACATAAACTGAAGGTACCGCCTGGGCGAACGGGGTGTAAATTGCTTTTCTTAGAGCCAGGCCAACATCGAACTCATTTGGTTTTGCCACTGGACAAACATCAAGACAGTCACCGCAGGCTGTGCAATCTTTTGTTACGTATCTTGGAGTTTTGTTTATGACAACGTTGAAATTGCCTATGTAGCCTGTGATGCTCTTGACTTCTGCATTGGTAATCAGCTCAATGTTCGGATGTCTTCCCGCTTCAGCCATTTTCGGTGCGAGGATACAGATCGAACAGTCCATCGTAGGAAATGTCTTGTCAATTTGCGCCATCTTGCCTCCTATGCTGGGCTCCTTCTCCACAAGATAAACCTTGTATCCTGCATCAGCCAAATCCAATGCAGCTTGAATGCCTGCGATACCTCCACCGATGATCAACGTTCTCCTTATGACAGGCACCTCTGTCTCGATTTGAGATTCAAGGAGCCTAGCCTTCGCCACAGCCATTTGAACAAGGTCCTTCGCCTTATCTGTGGCAGCCTTTTTATCATGTAAATGCACCCAAGAGCAATGTTCTCTTATGTTCGCCATCTCGAAATTGTACTTGTTGAGCCCAGCTGCCTCGCAACAGGCTCTAAATGTCGGTTCGTGTAGTCTTGGGGTACAGGAGGCGACGACCACCTTATCCAAGTTGTGCTCCTTTATGTCCTGTTTGATCTCCTCTTGGCCGGGCTCGGAGCAGGTGTATCGGTTGTGTTTTGAAAGTACCACACCGTCTAACTCCTCGGCATATTTTGCCACCTCCTCGCAGTCCACAGAGCCTGCGATATTCAAACCGCAGTGACAGACATATACCCCAACTCTTGCCCCTTCGGAGGATTTTTTAGGATCCTCAGGACTTTCTTTTACACCTTCATTCCCGATCGCAGCTTCATTCATTTTCTCGCCTTCCTTCTGCTCATTAACCCCAAAGATTTGGCAGTCAAAACAGTGATATCCTCCACATCCATCTTTATTTGTGGTTTAACGTGTTGGTTAGAGGTATAACATCTCAAATGTATTCTACATTTCGGACAGGTTGTGGCCAAGATATTTGCTTCCGTCTCCTTAGCCATGTTGAGTTTGTTCAACCTCATCTCCCTTGAGAAATCATCGCAGTTCATCCAGGCGCTCACACCGCAGCAGGGCGATTTATGTTTGTTTTTTTCCATTTCCACGAATTCAACACCAGGTAAAGCCTCAAGGATCTTTCTTGGTGCTTCATACTCGCCTGCAAATCTTCCAAGTCTGCAAGAATCATGATATGTTACCTTCCCGAGTTTCAATTTTTTAAATTCAATATTATTATTCTCGATTTTATCGGATAGAAACTGTGAGATATGCATAACCTCAGCGCTCAAATTGTAATAATTTTTCAAGGTGTAATAGCCTTCTGCGCACGGTGTGATGATCTTCTCAGCCTTCGATGCTTCAATGCTCTTCGTGTTCTGCTCACGCAGTTTCTCGAAAGTCTCCCTTTGTCCCAGCCAAAGCATGTCATGACCGCAGCATCTCTCGTTTGGAAGCACAACTGGCTCTATGCCAAAGTGATTGAGCAGAAGCAACGTTGCTTTTGGTATATCTGTGGCATCATCGAATTCCGAGAACACTGTTTTGAAATACGGTGCACAACCAGTCCACAAAAGAAAATCTCCTTTATCACGAGAGATTTTCATGTCCTTTGTAAGCCAACCCAACCTATTCTGATCGAGGTTCTGGTTTGTCATCAACCTTGTGACAGCATGAGGAACCTCGCAATGCGATACGTTTCCTTTATTGCCCACTTTTATGGCCTCTTCCCTTACCGCCCTTATAAATTCAGGTAGGTGAACATCGGACATGCAGACATCGTTGCACCGATTGCAGGTAAGGCAATCCCAGAGGTATTTATCAGCTAGCAATTCTGGTTCAAAGCCCAGTAAAGCCTTTTTAACCATCAACCTTGGAGAGAACTCTCCAAAGCTTATCGAGACAGGGCAAGCACTCGTACATTTTCCGCATTCTAGACAGTAATATGCCTTTGTCCTTCTGAATGCTTCCCCTATATTTTCGTTCATCTATCTGCCTCCCCAGGTCCAGCGCATATTGGATTTGGACCTAAATCTTTCAATCGGCTAGTAAAATCGGAAACCACATCAGCGAACCTTTGTCCTTCAGATGCTGAAACCCATTCGAGGCGGAGCCTTTCAGCACCTATGCCAAGGGTGGATAGCAGTTCTCTTGTCTTTCCGACCATGACCTCGGCTTTTTTGTTACCGGATTTGTAATGGCAATCGCCAATGTGACAGCCAGTGATCAAAACACCGTCAGCCCCATTCTCAAAAGCGTTTAAAACGAAGATAGGCTCAACTCTACCTGAGCACATGACCCTGATCATTCTTATATTTGGGGGATACTGTTTCCTGCTGATACCTGCCAAATCAGCCCCCGCATAAGAGCACCAGTTGCAGGCGAATGCCAGTATTTTTGGTTCGAAGTCAGGCATCAGTCCACCTCCTTGTCCCCAAATAATTAATGTTAAAAGCAAAATTCGAGCAGGTGAGGGCGAGTTTCTTTTTCCCCCAGGTTTTTCTTTGCGAGCCCGAGCCAGCGGAGAGAAGTGCAAAGCGAAGCGACGCACTGAATTTTGCCCCAAAGAAAAAGGCGGAGTTGCAGGCGAATGCCAGTATTTTTGGTTCGAAGTCAGGCAACTGTATTACCTCCAAAAGCTTCGATCATGCTGAGTATTTGCTCTCTTGTGAAATGTTGCGATGATAGCGCTCCAGACGGACAATCAACAGCACACATACCACAGCCTTTACATAACGCTTCATTAATCTGACTGACCTTCCTTTCTTCCCCTTTTAAAACCAGTTGTGGCGCTCCAAATTCACACACATCGATGCAGGTTCCGCATCCCCAACACAGTTCATCATCCACTTTAGCCACCGCAGCCTCCACCTCGCTTCGCCTATTGGAAAGTAGGGCAATGACCTGTGAAGCCGCTCCGCTCGCCTGTGCGATGGTATCTGCCAGATTCTTTGGACCTTGGGCCGTGCCCGAGATGAATATTCCAACGGTATTCGTTTGAAGGGGGGCAAGTTTTGGGTGCTGCTCCAGGAAGAAGCCGTCCGCACCCCTCGGAATTTTGAGCATGTCCTGAAACAACTTGGCATCTTCAGGCGGGGCCATTGGGACAACGAGCACAACATAGTCTGGACAAAGATGCAACTCCTCCTGTAACAGTGTATCGTATACCTTCAGGGCCTTCCCTTTTTTCTCGATCTTAGGCGGTTTGTTTTCCGAATACCTGACGAACTTCACCCCAAGTTCGGAGGCTTTTTTGTACATTTCCTCTGCGCCTTTGCCAAAGGTTCGTATGTCTCTGTAGAGTATTGTTACATCACTTCCATTCTCGACCAACTCTTTCGCTTGCTTTATGCTCACCTGGCAGCAGTACCTGGAACAACCTGTGTTTCCTTCCTTCTCCCTTGCACCGACGCAGAGTATGAAAGCGAAATTTGCCTTTTCAGTTTTAGTTTTCTTCTCAGCTATAAGCCTTTCTAGCTCAAGGTTCGTTATAATGTTGGGATATTTTCCGAAGGAAAATTTACCCTTTGGTTCATACAGTTCTCCCCCTATCGCCATCACGATTGCACCCACTTTAAGGTCCCGATCCTTTCCTCTCACTTTCTTACCTCTTGTTCTCAACTTCACATCGAAGTTCCCCACAAAACCGTCTATACTCACGATATCAGTGTTCTTGAACACCTGAACATCTGAAGAACCCAGTTCCGCGAGCTTTTCCTTCAATAGTTCAGAGGCCTTTGTATTAGAGGGTGAAAGGGTGACCAACTCGTTTAATCTTCCACCAAGTTTTTCTTTCTTCTCAACCAAGAATGTTGGAAACCCCTGTTTTGATATATCCAATGCCGCCTGTATTCCTGCTATCCCTCCACCAATTACCAAGCCTTTTTGCTCTATCTCCACCATCTTCGGAGTTAAAGGTTCGAGCAATTTTGATCTGGCTACGGCCATCTCTATTAAATCCTTTGCCTTTTCAGTGGCTTTATCTTTTTCATGCGAATGAACCCAAGAACAGTGCTCCCTGATATTTGCCATCTCAAACAGATATGGATTCAGTCCAGCTTTCTCACAGGTATCTCTAAACAAAGGCTCGTGAGTTCTTGGCGTGCAAGCAGCCACAATAACCCTGTTTAATTCATGCTTTTTTATGGCCTCTTGAATCTTGGACTGAGTGCTCTCCGCGCATGTGAATAGGTTGTGCTGTGCCTCCACAACTCCTGGTAACTTCTCAGCAAATTTCGCAACCCCCTCCACATCGACAACGCTACCGATATTGATGCCGCAGTTGCAGACGAAAACCCCGATCCTTGGTTCCTCCATCCCCTCAGCGCCTTCTATGGGTACACTCTTACCTATCTCCTCGATGACAACTTCTTCCTCCTCCATCACTTCCTCCTTCATTCTCTCCTCTACAAAGGCTATAGCCCTGGCTGAGGCTGCAGAAGCTTGAGCAACGCTATCAGGGATATCTTTTGGTCCTTGAGCACAACCGCAAACGAAAATTCCTTGCCTGGATGTGGCGATAGGATCACTGTTGATGTTTCTCTCCTTAAAGAAACCGTTTTCGTCCAGGTTAATACCAAGAATTTCCGCAAGTTCAGGATTCGAGGCTGAAGGGATCAGGGCTGAGGAAAGTACGACCATATCGGTTTTTATCTCATCCTGCGAGCCTTTTTCTGTATCCTCGAATCTTATCAACAGACTTCCCTCCCTTTTTTCCTCCACGATCTCAGAGACCCTTCCCCTGATAAAATTCACTTTTGCCTCTTCCCTGCCTCTGACATAGTATTCTTCAAATCCCTTACCAAAGGTGCGCATGTCCATGTAAAGAATATTAACCTCATTAATTTCGCTTTCATGCTCCTTTGCGAGCATGGCCTCTTTAATGGCGTACATACAGCACACTCTCGAGCAGTACGGCCAATGGTTTTCATCCCTTGAGCCGACGCATTGGATGAAGGTAATGTTTTTCGGAACTTTACCATCGGAAGGGCGAAAGATCCTTCCTTCGGTTGGTCCCGAGGCGCTCAACATTCTCTCGAATTCTAGGGCCGTTATCACGTTTTCATAAAGATCATAGCCATATTCTTTTATGCCAGATGGGTCGAACTGCTCATAGCCTGTGGCAACAATTATGGAGCCTGGGTTAAGTTCGATGATCTCCTCTTTCTGTTCAAAATCAATGGCCTTGGGCTCGCACACTTTAATACACTGATAACATCCTGAGCAACCTCCACAACTCAGGCAACGCTCCGCCTCCCAAACAGCCTTCTCCTCAGAAAGGCCTTTAACTACTTCCTTGAAATTTTTCTTCCTTTTTGAGGGAGGCAACTCAGGTAGGCTTATTCTATTTTTCTTTTCGATCCCTTCCTCCAATTCCAGGTCCTCAAAGCTTACCACCACCTCTTCCTTTTCCTCCATCCTCACATCTTCGCCCCGCAGATAGGCGTCAATAGCGATGGCAGCCTTTCTTCCAGCACCCACAGCCTTCACCACCGTTGCAGGGCCAGAAACCGCATCCCCGGCAGCAAAAACGCCTGGTAGGTTCGTGGCAAAAGTTTTGTCATCCACTATGATGGTGCCTGCCCTTGATAATTTCAATCCCAATCCTTCTAAAGAAGAGAGCTTCGGGCTTTGACCGATGGCGGGCATAACTGTATCTACTTCCATGGTAAACTCTGAGCCCTTTACAGGTACAGGTCTTCTCCTGCCGCTTTCATCAGGCTCTCCAAGTTTCATCTTGACGCATTCAATGCCAACAACCTTGCCGTTCTTGCCAAGTATTTTAACAGGCTGGACAAGGTAATTTATCTCGATACCCTCATTCAAAGTCTCTTCTATCTCTGGTTCATGTGCAGGCATCTCCTTCCTTGTCCTTCTATACAAAATGAAAGCTTCGCTTCCCAATCGATGAGCAACTCTAACTGCATCAATTGCCACATCTCCCCCACCGATCACAGCAATCCTTTTGCCGATTCCCACCTTCTTGCCGAGATTGACTTTTCTAAGTAATTCTACCCCCGATATCACACCTTTCATATCCTCGCCTGGAATGACCAGCTTTTTCGAGGCGTGGGCTCCTATTCCTAAGAATATAGCATCGTATCCTTTCTTATTCAGGTCCTCAATTCCAAAATCCTTACCAAAACACGAGTTTAACTTCATCTCAACGCCTTTCTTCTTGATGTAGCCTATCTCAGCCTCAAGAATGTCTTTTGGCAATCTATAGTCCGGTATACCCACAGCAAGCATTCCCCCGGTAACTTGTAAAGCCTCGAAAATCGTTGTTGGGTAACCCATCTTGGTAAGGTAATACGCAGTACTCAGACCTGCAGGTCCTGAGCCAATGATCGCGATTTTTTTATTCTTTGTAACCTCAAAAGGCTCCACCACCTCCTCCCTATGCTCGAGCTCATAATCGGCCATGAAGCGTTTTAGAGCTGCGATAGCGATAGGGTGATCCAGTTCGCCGCGATTGCACTCATTCTCGCAGGGATGGGGACATACCCTGCCGCATATAAGGGGTAAGGGATTGTACTCCCTGTGCAGTTCCAAAGCCTCCTTGAACTTGCCCCTAAAAATCAGGGCGATATAGCCTTGGGCGTGAACTTGTGCAGGGCAGGCAGCTTGGCAAGGTGGCGTGCCTCTCCTATCTATGGTGAACTTCAAAGGCACTGCCTGGGGAAATGGTATGTAGATAGCCTTCCTATTTTCCAAATCCATATCGAACTCACTTTTCCTTTCCACTGGACAAATCTCTGTACACAAACCGCAAGCCGTGCATTTTTCTTCAACCAAAAATCTAGGATATTTGAGGACCTTCACCTTAAAATTCGGCGCTTCCCCTACTATTGAGACAACCTGACTGTTGATCAGTATATCTATATTGGGATGTCTTGCTGTGGCGACCAACTTTGGCGATAGGATGCAGGTGGAGCAATCGTTTGTTGGAAAGGTCTTGTCCAATTGAGCCATTCTTCCACCTAAGGAAGGAGTTTTCTCTACCAAATAGACGTGAACAGAAGAATTTGCAAGATCCAAAGCGGCCTGAACACCTGCAATACCCCCACCTATCACCACCACAGAGTCACTCAATCGACAGCCTCCTTTCCAAATTCATAACCCTTCCAGTATGCGCTTTCGTTCAGTTTTTCGGTGCCTTTTGGGACAGAAGATAGAATTGCGTTCTTCATGGCCTCATAACTGACAACACCGGAAACTGCAGTAAAGAATCCCAGCATCACGATGTTGGCCACGATTTTCTTACCAAGCTCTTCCGCAAATCTAGTGGCTGGGATCTTGTAAACCTTCCAATTACTCC
>JAZGAR010000141.1:0-4660 GCA_036475875.1 Thermoplasmata archaeon | reverse complement strand
CACCGCTTGTCCGGATCCTTCCCCAAACCCTGGGCCTCAAACCGATCCCAGATATTGGTCATGTTATCCTTTTTAATCCGGTCATATACCTTTAGTACAGACTCATGATAAGAAATCCTGTTCCCTTCCATTTTAGCCCTCCTTTCTTTACCAATGGACCCTCTGATGCCACTGGTATCATGATTTTATCATATCCTTGAAATAAATTACTCCTTGTAACGCGGGAGGAAAGTTAAATGACCCCCCGCCAAGCGGGCAGGTAAACCCCGCCCCTACGTTGAACGATGGCTTGTTGGCAGTGATCGGTACATCAATGTTGGCGCAAATGAGATTGTATCTAAAACTACTAATGCTACTGTCTCACGCGGTCAAACCTTTCGGAGTTTCCCTCCCGGGGTAAAGCCCGGGGGAGGGTTTACCTGTTTGATTATCATAGGTAATCTCCTTATACAATCTTTAGCGTCCTTGCACCACGTACCTGGAGATCAACTGAGGAAGATCCGAGAAGGTTTTTTACTTCAATACACTGGGCCAGTTCTTGTTTGCCTTCTCAATAAAGCCAGGAATATCCTGTTCCCACTTTCTCTTGATATTCTGGCTGCAATTCAGGTACAGCTTGCCATCGACGATCTTCCAGACCGTTGGATCTGCCTTTGCGATGCGCCCCATCGCAACCCGATAGGCTCAGTATCCACCGTACTGCGGGGCATAGGTCTCCGGATTCGACTTGAACAGATCAAGATGTTCAGCGCCGGCAAAACGCCATGTTGCCCCCATCCATTTGTAAGTGAATTCTTTTGAGCCTTTTAGTGGTTTCCCCTGGGTGAAGTAGGCGATCGGGTCATATCCCTCGATGGCCAGGCCCCGCGGGTCGGTATTGATTGGCTCTGTTGCCCATGCAGTAGATAGAGCAAACATTCCTATCAACACTACAAAAACTGCCCTCACGCAAAGAATTACCCCTGAAGGTTTCATAGTTTTGCCTCCTCAAAAGGCTGTTAATAGGATAAGGGAAAGAGTTAAATGCCAGGTACACAGCCTGGTGCTCGCACCATCAAAACCGGTACGCAGGCAGAGCGGAATAGAATAAACTAATCTGACCCCCCTGGCCAGATTAACTGACACCAGTAAATATTACCCCCTCCTACCTGCCGAGGCGCTGATGCTCCTTAAACATACACTTATTCATAACTACCAGTAGACACCCACGGGCTTACGCCCGGGGTCCTCTGCCGATTCTTGATAGCCCCGCGTCTCTGGCCCTAGATGCCGCTTTTTCATTAATAACCCCTTCCTGCATCCACTATAATGATCTTATCATTTCTTGTCCTGATTTCAATACACGTGGTATCACCGCCGTATTTAATGTATTCTTTTCCAGAAACGGGAATGGATCCCCTTGAACCGCAACATTTGATGTACATTTCCTATGCCTTTCCTATTATCAAATGGTCGATTCAGACCTATTCAGGCCGTTCTCTTCTTTAAGGCCAACCGACAGTGGCCATATATATGACAGTTTCTTCAACCCCATCTACCCCTATGATGCTGTTTACTTTATCATCAAAAAGTGCCCCTATTGCACATACACTCAGTCCAAGGGCTTCAGAAGCCAAGTAGAGATTTTGTGCTATGTGACCTGCGTCAAGGTATATGTAACGGTAAGCCCTTTGGCGGTATTTCCACTTTGACCGTTCCACCACAGCTGACCAAATAAATGTACAGTGTGCTCTCATCACTATAATCTGCCCAAGAGCAGCTTCTGTAAGTTCCCTTGAATGATCCCCTCTCTTCAAGAATTCAACGTCAAATACATGAGGTCTAAAGTGATAGATACCAGGTTCAAAGTCTTCAACAGCCCTCAAGAACAGATAGGTCTCAACTGGATAGAGTCCACCAGCAGAGGGTGCTGTTCTGAAAAGGGATTCTCCATATTTCGCAGTTATACCCTGCGTTGCCCAAAGAAGGGCGGAAAGAAGCTCTCCTTTAAGGGTTCGTTCGGCATCGTACTCTCTTCTTGATCTCCTGCCTTGGAGGAGCTGCCAGAGGTTGGATTCTGTTTTCATATCAGGCTCAGGAAGGGGGATGATCGCCAAAGGAGACTCGTAGTTCTTATAAGGTTCGGGGCGGCGGCTCCAATCGAGGCTATAGGCCCTCAATTTTTCAGGGTCGTATTTTGTCTCCTGCTGAAATTTATCCCCTATATCTGTGTTTATATCGTTTGATCCTTTTAGATCCTTTAAAGATTTCATATCTGCTCCATTTCGATGCTGCAAAATCTTATCTCTGTAAAGCATATTCATACTTCCCTGCATTCAGTAACAACATTTTTTGTGCTTCCCTTGTTGGAGGGTTGTATTTGTAGTTTTCACAGATATACAGAGGAGAGCATCAAATAGTCTGCAATGCAAAAAAGAGGTTATGAGGTCTTTTCTGATGTGACCTCATAACTCTCTTATAGCCTCCTCAGGTACGGTGAATGCAAACTATAATATGCTCCCAGTAGTATGCCATGGCCTTGCCTTCTATGGTAGAAAGCTCTTTGGCAAACTCCTAACTCTCATATAATGCTCCAATAACATGAGCTCTTTTGCGCATATAATCGCTATAAGGAAAAGCCTTTGTTGAACTCATGGCTACTTGCGCTATATCTATTCCGAATTTTTGTTTGAATCTTCGGGTGTTTCTTGGTAGACAGGCAAACTTACCTTGAAAGTTGTCCCCTTGCCTTCCTCACTTTTCACAGAGAAGGAACTGCCCGCATGTTCTTCGATAATCCTCTTTGAGATACACAGGCCCAGGCCCGTTCCATCACTTTTTGTTGTAAAAAAAGGGGAAAAAATCTTCTCTTTATCCTCTTGTGGGATTCCGCACCCTTCGTCTGCCACAGTGATTTCCATTTGGTCGCCGGACAACTTAGTCTGGACAAAGAGGGTTCCCTCATGTTCCATAGCCTCTATGGAATTCTTGACCAGGTTCAAAAACATCTGTTTCAACCTTCCCTTATCACCTGTCACTAGGAGGGCTTTTTTGTCTATGTTTAACTCAGTTTGGATATTCTTCTCTTTACAGTCTTCCTTTACCAGGGAAAAGACCTCCTGCAAAAGTTCCTTAATATCCACCTTTTCGGAAGCAATGGTCTTAGGCAGATAAAATTCCCTAAGATCTGTTAGCAGCTTCTCCAATCGCTTCACCTCGTCAGTAATGATGTTCACCTTTTTGAGGTTTTTCTCATCATCAATGACACGGCTCAACTGTTGTGCAAAACCACCGATCAGCATCAGCGGATTCTTGATCTCATGGGTGATCTCTGCCACCAGTTGACCGAGAGCAGCCATTCGCTCGGATCGCATGATTTGTTCCCGGAGTGCCTGGGTCTCGGTCATATCCCTGACAATCCCGGTGAAGAAAAGCCTTCCATTTACCTCAGTAACAGAAAATGAGATGGATGCAGGAAAGGTATCGCCGTTTTTCCGGCTGGCTGACATCTCCGTTTCGTGTCCGATGCGTCCGGGAATCCTCGTCTTAATATAGTGCGTTACTGCCTCACGGTGGTTCTGACTACAGCTGGGTGACATGATGACATTAAGATCACGGTCAACGACGTCTTCCCGACTATAGCCGAAAATCTTTTCCGCTGCCTTATTAAAAAATAAGACCTTATGATTTTCATCTATGGTGACAAAGGCCTCATTCGTGTTTTCAACTGCTTGCTTCAGAATCACCATTTCATGTTTATTCCTGCGGTCACCTTTTGTACCCATGGGTAATTTTACCTTTGATAAGGTTCTCGTTATATTTACTCCTCTTTTTCAAACAAGCTACTGTGTCCTTGACTTTTCAACCACTCCTTAAACTCATCATTCCAATGTTCCGCTTGGGGTGAAGCCCCTACTTTCGTTTAGAATAAATTAATCCCACTTCAATTTTTTTGTGATTTCAGCCACCTCTTCATCAGATACATCTGACCACCTTTGATAGGCATCTGCCACCGCGAAGCTCAATCCTTGAGAGATACTGGCACAGTACACAGCCTCCACTCGATTGGCAAGCTCCCTCCTCTCTTGTTTTGCCAATAGATTTACACCCTTCCCTGTAATGGCTTATTTGCCAAAAATGCCTGGTTTCGTCAGGCGCATCGGATCGAGCACGCGGTTAAGTTCTTTCTCCGGTAGCACTTTGTGCTCAAGTGAGACCTGGCGAACCGTCTTGCCGGTAGAAAAAGCCTCTTTGGCGATATTGGCAGCGGTGTCGTATCCAATGATCGGTGTCAGGGCGGTGCAAAGGGCCAAACTCCATTCAATGAGGGATCCTGTACGTTCTTCATTGGCTTTAATCCCACTCACACAACGGTCTACCAGGTTGCGGGAGCCGTTAGCCAAAAGTCGGATGGATTCCAGGAGATGATCCGCCATCATCGGCATCATCGTGTTGAGCTCAAAGGTGCCATGCTGGCCCCCTATATTGATGGCCACATCATGGCCCATAACGGTGGCACATACCATCATTACGCTCTCCAGGATAACCGGGTTTACTTTACCGGGCATGATAGAGCTTCCTGGCTGCAGGATCGGCAGGATGATTTCCCCGAGTCCGCACCTGGGTCCTGAGCTCATCCATCGCAGGTCGTTTACGATTTTCATAAGACTGACAGCAACGG
>JAZGAR010000140.1:0-4777 GCA_036475875.1 Thermoplasmata archaeon | reverse complement strand
ATGATACTTATCTCTAAGTGTTTTGAATAGCAGAAGGACCTCTCTACCAGTTTTTGTATCCAATTCACCGGTAGGCTCATCAGCAAGAATCACTTTTGGATCATTAGCAAGGGACGTAGCCAAGGCTACGCGCTGCTGCTCTCCCCCACTGAGTTCATCGGGCTTGTGTTCTGCCCTTTCCTTCATGTTAACGAGATCCAGCAGCTCATCAACCCTTTTCTTTCTGTATTCGCCGGGTTTGCCTGCCAGTCTCATAGGCAGCTCTATATTTTCGTGAGTGGTGAGGGTTGGGACCAGGTTGAAGAACTGGAACACGAACCCAACATCCTCTCTCCTGTATCTGACGAGTTCGTTGTCTGAGAAATTGACTATATTCTGTCCATCCACCGTTACCGAACCCGCGGTTGGCCTATCCAATCCACCGATGAGATTCAATAGCGTGGTTTTTCCGCAACCTGATGGGCCCATGATCGCAACAATTTCCCCATGGTTCACATTCAGATTCAAACCCCTTAAGGCTATGACCTCGGATTTACCTGTCTTGTACACTCTTATCAAATCTTTTACAATTATATTCGCCATTTCATCCACCTCTTGATCTCAAAGCCTGATGCAATTTGATTCTTTTAACCTTATACGCAGCCAGAATTGCCGTGACAATGAGGGCAAGAACCGCGAGAATGATGACAATCACCCCATACCAAGGTACAATCAGGGGTCTGCCAGATAATATATCACCGCTCACTCCAAAAAGTGTGTTTGTGGACAGCATCTTGTTGAATGTATAGGCCGTGAACAGTCCAGCAAAAACTCCAACAACAACACCAACCATGGTTATTGAAAAAGCCTCCCCCAGTATCAATATTGCCATCTGTTTAGCCTCGGCCCCTCTGGCCATAATGGTTGCAAACTCGTTTTTCCGTTCGGTTATGGAGATGAACATTATCAGACCAAGCCCTACTGTTATGATGATGATCATGAAACCGATGTTAACCAGCATTATATACAAAACCGACTTCGAGGGCATATCGTTACGAATATTTTTAATGGTAGTATCGAGATTTTTAATCTCCATGATGCTGGGTGAGAGTTCCTCCCATATTGTATTCTCAACATCGCTTGAATCCCGCCCCTTCTCTACTTCCACAAGGAAGCGCCATCCGGAATTCACATTTGTTAAACTTGACTCTAAGGAGGCGAAATCCATGTAAATCTGGGTGCCCCAATCGTAGTAATCATCCTCCGGAATTTCCAGGCCAGGCAAAGCCCTAACTATCCCAGCAACGATGAAATCGTTGTTTTTCAATGTACGCAATCCCTCATCGGCTAGGTTAATGTATTCGATTCTAATTATGCTACCTAAATCTATAGAATAGATCTGTGCTATGCTCTCCCCAATGATTACAGAATTCCCCATTCTTAGCGTGGTAAAAGCCTTATTAGGTTCCCCTTCAACAAAATAGTAATCAGGAATCTCAACATGCTGGTGATATTCTGTTGCGTTAAATAACGAGATTTTTCTTATGACGAAATCTTCCCCTGCCAAAACCCCCCCGAATCCCCAATTTACAGCAATCGCCTCTTCCACACCATCGATACTCTCCAACTTCTCTTCGAAGGACATGTTCTCTCCTAACGGGACAACATGAATATCCGAACCGATCTTCGCCCTGGCTTCCAATTCTTCGCCGTACATTGTTGTGGCGATCATGGTTGTCATGAAGATGCCAAACCCTATAGCCAAGGCGATGATTATGCTCATCATAGAAACCCTCTTTGGATTTCTCATGATGTTCTTATGAATCACATACCACAATTCCCCTGCAAAAGGCTTCACACCTCTTGAGAAGAACCTATAAACCTTGTTAGTCCCCCTCGTGAGTAGCCTGGTGAGGCTGAACATGAGGATAAAAGGAGAGAACGGAAGCCATATTACACTGACGAGGTAGATTACGAAGATCAACATCGTGAAAATCATTCCCATCTCTGCTGGATCGAGGGATCTATAGTTGATCTCAGAAATCACAATGAATGCCATAACAGCGAACGAAACGAGAAATATATCCAAGGTGGGTTTATACTCCTTCTCCGTACCGATTTCTGAGTAACGGTGTATTGACTCTATGACTGGAGCTTTGGAGACACGTTTGGCAGGTTTGATGCTCGCGAGCAGCATTAAAAGCACTGCAAACAGCATTGCCATCAAAACCGACATGGCAGAAACGTTCAATCTAAAAAAATCCAGTTGTGTTGCTATACTTCTAGACCCCGGTATAATGGTTAGGAATATCCTACTCACAAAAACACCAAGAATTAAACCCACAACACCCGCAATGATGCCCAATATCACAGCTTCCAGCAAAAGAGACATGAATATCTGTTTCTCGCTGGCACCACGGCTCTTCAATATGCCGAGAGCTCTTCGTTTCTGTCCTGTGGCGAGTTCGATGCCTACCACGCCCAAATATAGGCCAACAGCGATCACAGGAAGAGAGTATGCCAGCAACTCCACTCTGTAACTCTCCAACCAGTTGTAGTAATTCTCGAGGGGCTCATCAATTACCCTTTGCACCAAAATATCATATTTGATATAACTCAAAGAATTAATTTTATTTGTTAATCTGAGCAGGGCGAATTCAGTTGTCTCTCTACTAACGGAGTCGATGATTTTATCTCTATCCATTTTGATGAACAATTCGGTGGATACAAAATATTTGAATTCTTCATTGTCTAATAAGGTGTGAAAGATATCGAAATCTGATTGGCTCACCAGAAAATCAGGCCAAGCCATGTAAGGATAATATTCCCTTACAACTATGCCCGAAATATTGAATGTGATAACGTTAAATTTAATCGCGTTGGTGAAGTTCACCGGGTCCCATACCAATTCTCTTAACACTAGATTGACCTCGTTCCCCACTTCCAGATGATATTCATCTGCTATATTTTCAGAGACAACAACTTTCCCATCGCCTAAATCCATTGAGCCGTTCCTCAACTCGTAAGGGAAACTATCCTTCAGAAGCTGGAGGTTTTCAGGGGAAGGGATCATGCCGTATATGTTCGTCCAATACTTTTTGTGTTTTATTGGGAAATCATCAGGCTCAGCATCGAACATTATTGAATAGTTACCCGCTCCGATTCTCAATTCGTAATAGCCATTTGTATGGTATGTATCGCTTTCTATATCGGTTTCAAGCAATTCTATGTACGCATCAGATAATCCTTCACCTTGTTGAGTGCGAACATATCCTTTTAACAAGGAAGTTCTAGGCTTAAGATAGAAATCCTCTCTCCTATCCTGATCTAGCGAATTGTAGATCTGGGTTTCTTGAGTGAGATATTCGCCGTATTTCTTTACATCCACCGATATATTTCCTGGAACTATGTTCATCTGGAAATAGCCAAACTCGTCCGCATTAGTGGAATTCCTATAGGATTTGTCAAGGCTTCGGACCGATACACTAGCATACTGGACCGGATCGCCGCTAAAAAGATCATAAACATATCCTTCCAAAACCACATTCTCATCGGGATAAAAGTCTCCCACTGTCAAATTAAGCCATACCGAAGTGTTGCTTTTTACCTCGACTTGAGTATAGTTCGTGCCGACGCCCATTCGCCACTGCTCAATCGAAAGGTCCTCAGGAGTGATCCCAATTGTAAAATTGCCAGGAACCAAATCTAGGTAATAAGAACCATTTGCAGAAAAATAAAAATAATAAATATTCATGTTTGAGTGATTAGATATTTGCGTAGATTCCCAGATATTCAAATCCACTGTCCCATTATAGGGTTCACCGGTGTATGGATCCATAATATAACCTTGTAACGTTGAGCTTTCAACATCTGGGATATAAAAATCAAGTTGTCTTTCTTGCATCGAGGAAGTGATATTGATATACTCCGCAAGATTGGTCAAACTTGAATAGCCGTTTAGGTATTTCTTCAAACGCATGGAAATTATGTAATCAGCCTCAGGAAGATAAAATTCGTAGTAACCTTGTTCATCTGAATATGTGCTATCTTTATATCCTGTAAACCATGATGTCCCTTCCCGCACTTCGACGAGAATGTTCTCAACAGGCTCACTGTTATGCAGGGAATAAACATTCCCAAAAAGCCTGTAGGTTTCGTGGGAAATCTGTTCCAATGTTACATTCAACCAAACAGAGCCGTTTACTGGGATATCCACATCTACGTATTTCTCATAGTACCCATATTTCGGAGGTACAATAGTACTTTCGTTGTGGACCTCGAGTTCCACCCTTACATAGCTCATGGGCAGAACATCCTCAACACCGTAAACAGACACCAGTTCCTCCGAAAGATTCGTTAGGTCATTGGTTGTGAACACCTCATCAGTGGAACCGTACAGATCGATATGATAATCCGCAAGCTCCCCAGAAAGCACATCTCTTGCGGTGGTGTCCATGGCGATATTCTCACCTGCTATCAAACTTACCGCAAGAACCACACCTATTATCGATGAGAATGTCCTGCTTCTGTTCCGAAAGATGTCCTTTATGACAAATTTGGAAAACGCCAATGTTCCTGTCAAGTTTTCCCTTCCATCCAATTCGTCGAATACGATAATGTGTCTGAATATATAAGTATTAATGGGTTATAACCGACAAATACACCATCTAAATACTTTTTCGAAATCATTCTTTTCATTTTATTGATGTTGTTCCACCTTCCATATCTGCCTCCTCCCGCCAATTAATCCCCCCCCCACCCACACCCCCGAAGAACCCAATTATACTAGATATCGAAA
>JAZGAR010000139.1:0-2958 GCA_036475875.1 Thermoplasmata archaeon | reverse complement strand
TCTCCAATTGAAGGCCGGTTTCCTCCAAAGCGCTGATAAAACAGGTCATGGTAATTCCTAAGCCGCAGCCGCTGCACCAAATGTGCGGAATCCTTCCGGGGCGGAGATATTTATCGATAGGATGCGCTCCGTAGTCCCCCATTTTCCACTTTTCGTGCTCCAAGTAATGCGGAGAGAACCTGTTTCTGCTGCGCTCAATATCCCATCTCTTATGCACCGTCATATCAACTCCAGGATACTGGCAGTGATTGAGGTTTGCAGCCAATCGCGCTCTCTCTGATTCCCAGAATCCGTATAAAAAAATTCGCTTGACATCCCAGACGCTCTTGGTGAGCAGTCGTGCACTGCATCCCGTTTCAAAGGATAGCCAGATAGCATCAGACATCCTCTTCGCCGTGAATGGTCATACCCTCTTATAAAAGTTGCTATTTGGGTTTCTTTTTGAAAGCTAGTTTTCATGGTCGCTAAATTTACAAAATCGATAAATATGCAGACCGCTTTACATTGAAATGATATCATGGTCAAGTACGATGCCGTGATCTGCGGAGCGGGTCCTTCAGGCTCGACGGCAGCCAAGTACATGGCTGAGAAGGGTTTAAAAGTGGTGCTGCTCGAAAAGAGTTCCTTCCCCAGGGATAAACCTTGCGGAGGTGCGTTGAGGCCGAAGGTCATAGAGGAATTTGATTATGTGAGAAACGGCATTCAAAAAATTCCCCATAATGTGTGCTATAGGGCGAAGATGTACTCTCCGAGTCTTAAAAACTTCGTGGATTACAGTCCAGGAAAGGCGGTCATGTACAACATCAGGAGGAAACATTTCGATTCCATGCTTGCAAACTTCGCCAAGGACGCTGGTGCGGAATTAAGGGAGAACTCTGAAGTAAAGAGCGTCCTTGCAAAAAGCGGCGGCTACGCTCTTCAATTAAAGGATGGAACAGAGGTTAGGGGAAAGATCATAATCGGCGCAGGTGGAATGCACGATCCCGTGGCAAGGTACCTGAGAAAAAAGGAAGGTCTGCCTGAGAAATGGTCAAATTCCGATATCGGGTTGGCTATAGTTGAAGAATACGAGGTCCCAGGGAATTTCATCTTAGATAAATATGGGGAGGAGTATACCTCCTATTTTCATATCAATTATGCCAACCTCAAGGGATATGCCTGGACATTTGCCAAAAATAACGCTCTTAACATTGGTTATGGTGCATTCTGGGATGAGATGAAAAAAGTGGATATCAAGGAACAATTCTCAAATTATCTTTCGTTTCTTAAAAAGGAGAAATTGATTCCTGAGAATCTAAAACCGAATAGGCCAAAGGGAGCCTTAATACCCTTAAAAGGTGCGATAAAGAGATCTTACTCCGATGGAATGTTGCTAACTGGGGATGCCGCTGGCTTCGTTTCTCCCCTTGGCGGCGATGGTATCTATTACGGTATGTGCTCTGGTAGGATTGCAGCAGATGTGGTGGATTATGCTGTGGAGCACGACAAGTTCGGAAAAGACACATTAAGTAGATACCAGGAGGAATGGCATAAGGAATGGGGTAAAGACCTGAAGGTGTTGTGTTATTTTTCTGATAAACTCTTGACAAAAACAGATAGGATTTTAAGGTATACGAGCAGGGATGAGATGCTCAGAGAAATATGCATTGGACTTTACAACGGTGAATACAGAGCATCGGAGGTTAAGTGGAAGATTTTAATAAGGATGACAAGAGATTTCTTTTGGTATGATGTGCTTAGGTTGCGATAATCTCGGGGAAAGATCATGTCGGGGCTTGAAGATGAGAGGGTTACAATCGTGGGGGCAGGTATTGCAGGCCTGGTTGCCTCGATAAATCTAGCTCGAGAAGGTTACCGAACAACCGTTTTAGAGAGGGAACCTACAATCGGCGGTTTGGACCAATGGCACCCCTCGGTGCATATGACACCAATGAGGCCAAAGGAGACTTGGGAATACCTCGGCATAGACCTATCCGATTGCTTTTCACCGGTCAAGTTAGGTATGGTATATTCCTACGGTAAAAAATTCAGATTAGATTCCAAAAGCCTGTATCTTGTAGAGAGGAGCGGAAGGGACACCTCAATAGACAGCTTCCTCTATAAGATGGCCTTAAAGGAGGGTGTGAACTTCAGATTCTCGAAGAATTCTAAATCGGCCGGGCTTCAAAACACCCAAGGAAATAGGATAATCGCTTCCGGGCTTTACAAGGGGATGTACGAGGATCTAAACCTCTCCCACTATCTTATTCGAGGGTGGAGGGCTCATTCTGAGACTGACAGAGAAGACGAATTGTTCATATATTTCAATCATTATACCACCGATTATTGTTACCTTTCCGCGAAAAACAACCTAATATTTGGCCTTCTTTTCGATAGGGGCAGAAAGCCCACACAAGAACACCTTGAGCGGTTTAAAAAAGAGCTTGAAAAAACCCAGGGCATAGTCTTTGAGGACTGGACCTACAGCACAGGTTGTTCACCAACTACAACCCAACTTTTCCGAGGGAGTCTTATATTGAGCGGTACCTTATCTGGGATGATAGACCCTTTCCTCCAATTTGGCATAGTAGGTTCGTTAATTTCCGGGAAAATTGCGGCTTTGGCAGTGGATGATAGGAACAAAGCAGAAATTGATTTTAAAAATTTTACAAAAAGATTCAAAACTTCCCGTCTCATGAAGAAAATATACAACAAAATACCTTTTAGAAGTGTTTTTCAACCAATGATTATGAATAATTTGGATAGGTACAGGTTTATAACCCGGCCAATGTTCGGCGGCATCCCAGGCTTTGTAGAAAAGGATTGGTTAAAAACAATTGAGGATTAACGATGTCTCAAATCACGGGTAAAAGAATAGCGATAGTTGGTGCTGGCATAGCCGGGCTGAGATGCGCGGAACTTTTAAAGGGACAAGCAGATGTTGAGATATTCGAAGCCAGAGAAAAAAACAAGCAATCT